>JALZMG010000052.1 GCA_030858325.1 Actinomycetota bacterium
GGTGATCGCCGGATTCTGCACGCCGTGGAGCTGCATGTTTATCGACCCGATGCGCAGCATCTGGTTGCGAAGTCGTACCCGTGGAACATCGAGTTGTGGAAGTGCTTCGACCGGGCGGGGTCGGTGAGCATGTCGGGATGCCGCTCGCGCAGGTACTCGCCCGCGGCGACCAGGAAGCCGCACGTCCCGCTTGCCGGGTCGCAGATCGTGTCGCTCGGCGTGGGCGCGGTCATCTCGACCATCATCTGGATGATGTGCCGAGGGGTTCGGAACTGACCGTTCTGTCCGGCGCTGGCGATCTTGGAGAGCATGTACTCGTACACGTCGCCCTTGGTGTCGCGGTCCTCCATCGGGGTCGCGTCCAGCCCGTCGACCGCCTTCTGCAGCAGACCGGGGGTCGGGATGGTGCAGCGTGCCCCCTTCATGTGCTTGCCGTGCGTGGTCGCCGATGCCCGTTCCTGGAGGAACGGGAACACGTAGTTCTCAAGACGACGTCAAACATCTCCTTGGCCGGCAGGTTCTTGAGATGGTCCCACCGCAGATCCGCGTACGGCCGTCCGCCGGTCTTGCCCTCCGGCGTGAACGTGTCATCGGGGAAGATCACGTTCTCGATCGGCTTGCCGGTGCGATTCGCCTTGCGTTCCTCGCGGGTCTGCGACTCGTCGAGGCCCTTGATGAACAGCAGCAACGTGAGCTGCTCCATCACCTCCAATGGGTTCGAGATGCCACCCGACCAGAAGTCGTTCCAGACCGCGTCGATCCGCGACTTCAATTCGCCGGTGACCACTGATCTCCCTGACTGGCCGCTGTGCCGCCCATCGAAGCAATGGTAGGGTCAAAGTTCCTGGGCCAGGGCTCACGCGCCATCCGCGGCTACCGACGAGGTGGCGCCCGGTGCCGGAGGGGGTGGACCGGGCGAGGTCGGCGTTGCCACGCCTCCTGGCAAGTCGCGGCCGCCGTTCAGCTCACGTCTGTCGGGCTCCCGAAGCAAGTGGTTAGACAAGTGGTTAGACATCCGGCCCCTGAGACACCAGAGAGGCCCTCCCCGATTCCTCGGAAAGGGCCCCTGAACTGGTGTTTCGTTGGTGGCGGGGGCAGGATTTGAACCTGCGACCTTCGGGTTATGAGCCCGACGAGCTACCGGACTGCTCCACCCCGCGTCGGAGTGGGGGCCAATTCTACGCCCGACCCCATCCCCTGACAACCCCCCGTTCTGCACGTCGTAAGCGGCGGGATCGGATCGTTTGCGACGTGGAAGAACGATGGTCTTCAGTCGTCGTCGAGGACGTACCTGGGACCCGGGCCGGCGAGCGCGGCTTGGTCGCCGGAGTTGGCCAGGCGGCAAGCTTGCAGCGAGAGGCAGCCGCAGCCGATGCAGCCCGTGAGTCGCTCCCGGAGGCGCTCGAGCACGCGTATCTGGTGATCGAGGCGTGGCTGCCACGACCGTGACAGGCGCGCCCAGTCGGCCTTGGTTGGGGTGCGCGAGTTCGGGAGCGAGGCCATCGCCTCGCCGATCTCGCCGAGGCTGAGCCCGACCTGCTGGGCGACGAGCACGAACGACACGCGGCGCAGTTCCTCGCGGGCGTAGCGGCGCTGGCCACCGGACGATCGGTGGGCGCGCAGGAGACCCTTGTCCTCATAGAAGCGCAACGCCGACGGTGCCACACCGGTACGCGCGCTCAGCTCGCCAATCGTCAGATCGTGGTCCATGGCAGCGAACGTTACCGAGGAGCTTGACCTCAAGTGAACTTGATGTCATAGAACCAGTGGTGCACTCATCCGCAACTGCGAAGGATCATCATGACGACCCCCGACTGGCCACGATCATCGGCAGCACGAGACCCGGCCGCTTCGGCCCGACCGTCGCCAACTGGTTCGCGCGCGTCGCCGCCGCCCGAGACCACATCGAGATCGACCTCATCGATCTCGCCGAGGTCGGCCTCCCGGCGGCGCTCCCCGACACTGCGACGTCGCCATCGACGACTACGTCGGGCGCATCGACCGTTCCGACGCGTTGTCGTCGTCACCCCCGAGTACAACCACGGCTACCCGGCGTCGCTGAAGCAGGCCATCGACATCCCCCACGCCGAGTGGCAGCGCAAGGCCGTCGGCTTCGTCTCCTACGGCGGCCTCGCCGGCGGGATGCGCGCCGTCGAGCAACTGCGGCAGGTCTTCGCCGAGTTGCACTGCACGACCGTGCGCGAAACGGTGAGTTTCCACGAGTTCTGAGAGCGGTTCGACGGGGCCGGCGAGCCCAAGATTCGGCGGCGGCCGAAGCGGCCGCAACGACGATGCTCGACGATCTGGTCTGGTGGGCGGGAGCGCTACGCGATGCCCGCCAGCGCGACGAGACCGGGGCGTCGGTGGCCGCCGTGGAGCCCGCCGCCGCCTGAGGGCGATCCGCCGGGTGCGGCGACGAATCCCCGAACCTCACAGCGGCGGCGTGGTACACGTTGACCTGACATGACGCTCGCTCCTGTGATCCGCCGTGGTCGTGGCGCCCGCAGCCGTCTCGGCGGCGTGCCGACGACGCTGCCACCGCCGGACGTCGCCGGCTCTCGGGCCGGCCAGCTGCCGCTGCTGCTGGACGAACCAACCAACGACCGGCACGTCACCGAGCCATTGCCCGGCGTCGTCCACGTTCCCGGCTGGCTCGATCTCGACGCGCAGCGGGTCCTCGTCGGACAGTTTCGCGAATGGGCTCGACCACCGGCCGGTCTGCGCCACCCGCGGATGCCGACGGGCAGCGTGATGAGCGTGCAGTCGGTGTGCCTCGGCTGGCACTGGTCGCCGTACACCTACACGCGCACAGCCGACGACACCGACGGCGCGCCCGTGAAGCCCATGCCCGCCGACCTCGTGGCCATGTCGCGCGACGCCGTCGCCGCGGCCTACGGCGCGGACAGCCCCGACGCCCTCACGTACGAACCCGACGCCGCGCTCGTCAACCTCTATGCACCCGGCGCCAAGCTCGGTCTGCACCAGGACGCCGAGGAGCTGTCGGACGCGCCCGTCGTCACGATCAGCATCGGTGACGCCTGCACGTTCCGGCTGGCCGCGGTCGACCGGCGCGTCGGGCCGTTCGTCGATCTCCAGCTGCGCAGCGGCGACCTGCTCGTGTTCGGACGAGCCAACCGACGCATCTTCCACGGTGTCCCGAAGGTCGACGACGCCACGGTGCCCGAGGGCACCGGCCTGCCACCCGGCCGCCTGAGCATCACGGTCCGCCAGACCGGCCTGGCCTGACAGCGACGCGTCGGCCTCACAGGATCGGTCCACGGAACGTCGACATGGGTGTGACACTGCGTCCGTTCGAAGAGATCGTCGCCGAGCACGGGGCCGTCGTCATGCGCGTCTGTCGGGCCCTGCTCCGACCCGCCGAGGCCGACGACGCGTGGTCGGAGACGTTCCTCGCCGCACTCCGCACGTATCCCGACCTGCGCCCGGACAGCAACGTTCGCGGCTGGCTCGTCACGATCGCCCACAGCAAGGCGATCGACATCCTCCGCCGCTCGGCGCGCGCGCCACGTCCGACGGCGGATGTTCCCGAACGGCGCGCCGCAGCTGCGCCAGCCGAGCGGGGCGATCCGGTCGACGACGACCTGGTCGCCGCCCTGCGTCGCTTGCCGACCAAACAACGTCAAGCCGTGGTCATGCGCTATCTCGCCGACCTCGCCTACGCCGACGTCGCCAGCGCGCTCGGCTCGACGCAGGCGGCGGCCCGCCGAAGCGCCGCCGACGGCATCGCCGCGCTGCGCGCCGCCCTGACCCGCACGAGACCTGACTTGAAGCACAACGACCCGAAAGGCCCTCCGCCATGACCGCCACCATGCCGACCCGTGACATCGCCGCTCGCCTCGCCGCCGCGCTCGACGTCGACGCCGACGACGCCCTCTCCGCGCAACGCTCCGCTTTCATCGAGCGGGCGGTCGGCGAGGACCTCGTCGACGTGTCCTACCGGACGCTCGACAGCCCGTTCGGGTTGCTGCTGCTCGCCGCGGGACGCAACGGGCTGCTGCGCATCGCCTTCGAGCTGGAGGACCACGCCGCCGTCCTCGCCCGCCTGGCCATCGACGTCAGCCCCCGGTTGCTGGAATCGCGGCGACCGCTGGACGCCGTCGCCCGCCAGCTGGAGGAGTACTTCGCCGGCCGCCGCCGCCGCTTCGACCTGCACGTCGACCTGCGACTGGCGCGCGGCTTCCGGCGCACCGTGCTCGATCGCCTGCGCGACATCGACTACGGCACGACGCGCAGCTACTCCGACGTCGCGGCCGCGGCGGGCAAGCCGACCGCCGTGCGCGCCGCGGGAAGTGCGTGCGCGCACAACCCGATCCCCGTTGTCGTCCCGTGTCACCGCGTCGTGCGCGGCGATGGCACGATCGGCAACTATCTCGGTGGAACGGCGATGAAGGAGGCGCTCCTGGCGATGGAGTCCGCGGCGTGACGACGTCGGCCGCCGTGACGTCGACCATCGACGGACTCGACTGGACTGCCATCGTGGACGCGCTGGATGCCTTGGGTTGCGCCTCCGTCGGTCGTCTGCTCGACGACGACCAGTGCGCGGAGCTGGCGGCGATGTTCGACGACGACGCGCGGTACCGCTCGACGGTGGACATGGCCCGCCACCGGTTCGGCTCGGGGACGTATCGCTACTTCGACATGCCGCTGCCGGCACTGGTCGCCGAACTGCGCGCGGTGTGCTGGCCGCACCTGCTGCCGATGGCGCGGGAGTGGATGGCCCGACTCGGGCGCCCTGCACCCTGGCCGGATGAGCTCGACGACTGGCTCGCCCGGTGCCACGACGCCGGGCAGACGCGACCGACGCCGCTGATCCTGCGCTACGGCCCGGGTGACTGGAACGCGCTGCATCGCGACCTGTACGGCGACCTCGTGTTCCCGCTGCAAGTGGTCGTCGCGCTCGACGAGCCGGGGGTCGACTACACCGGCGGCGAGTTCGTCGTCGTCGAGCAACGCCCACGGGCGCAGTCGCGGGCGACGGTGACGATGCTGCGGCGCGGCGAGGCGCTGGTCTTCACGACTCGCGACCGACCCGTCCGCTCCGCTCGCGGATGGTCGGCCGCGCCGATGCGCCACGGCATCAGCGTCGTCCGTTCCGGGCGCCGCCACGCGCTCGGGATCATCTTCCACGACGCCCGCTGAAGGCGCGGCCGCCTTGTCGGTCGGCCGGCCGATCCGACGGCCAATCGTCGCCGAGCCGCCGCCGCGGCGACC
>JALZMG010000020.1 GCA_030858325.1 Actinomycetota bacterium
GTGCCGGCCAGGTCGGCCATGCTGATGTCACGATCCACGACGAGTCCCTCGATCTGGTGGAAGACCGGCATGTGCGTGGCGTCCGGGGTGTCCCGCCGGAAGACCCGGCCGGGCGCGACGATGTAGATCGGCGGTTCGGCGTCGAGCATCGCCCGGATCTGTACGGGCGACGTGTGGGTTCGGAGCACGGTGCGGCCGGGCTCGCCGTGCTCGACGAACAGCGTGTCCCAGTCGCTGCGCGCCGGATGGCTGGCCGGCATGTTCAACGCCTCGAAGTTGTGCCAGTCGGTCTCCACCTCCGGCCCCTCGGCGATCTGGAACCCAAGCCCGACGAACACGTCCTCCAGCCGCTCCCACGCCTGGGTGACGATGTGCGCATGGCCCCTGGTAGGTGTGGCGACGTACTCCGTGAGATCCAAGCGCTCGGCGGCGACACGCGCGGCGATCGCCGCAGCGCCGAGATGTTCCCGCTGCGCCGCCAGCGCGGCAGTCGTCTCCCCGGTCGCCTCGTTGAGCAGCTGGCCGCATCGCTTGCGCTCGTCGATGTCGGTGATCGTGCCGAGTCGGGCCTTGAGCCGGGCGAGGTCGCTCTTCTTGCCGAGCAGTTCGGCGTCGAGCGAGGCGACCGCCTCGACCGTCGACGCGGCGGCGATCCGGGCGAGCGCGGCGGCCCTGGCGGCGCTGATGTCGTCGATCATGCGGTCAAGGATGCCGCGCGATGAGCGATGAGCGCTCTCTGCAGCGCATCGCTCATCGCGTCCGCTGGCGGGCCGCTTCGAAGCAGAGGATCGTCACGGCCATGGCCACGTTGAGGCTCTCGGCGCGGCCGCGATGTTCGATGCGCACCCACTCCTCGACCGGCGCGTCCACGGCCAGCCCCGAGGACTCGCCGCCGGCGACGATGGCCACGCGCCCGGTCCAGTCGACTGTCGTGTGGCTGCGACCTCGATGCGACGATGTGCCGACGAGGCGCAGGCCGGCCGACCGGACGTCGTCGAGTGTCCCCGCCACGACGGGCACGTGGAACAGCGACCCTGCGCTGGCCCTGACGACCTTCGGGTTGTACACGTCGACGGAGCCGTCGGCCACGACGACGGCATCGACTCCGGCGGCCTCGGCCGAGCGGATGATCGTGCCGAGGTTCCCGGGATCGGCGACGCCGGCGGCGACGACCACCAACTCGGAGCGAGCCAGCACGCCCGGATCGGGCGTCGGCATCTTGACGACGGAAAGGAGACCGGTCGGGGTGTCGGTGGCGGCGACGCGCTCGGCGACACCTCGTGCCAGGTGCGCCACAGGCGGACCGGCGACCGGGTCGACGTCCGGCGCCACGAATTGGGCTTCGACCGTCCACCCGGCGGCCACCGCCTCGGCGACGAGGAGTGGGCCTTCGACGACGAACGCGCGCTCGTCCCGGCGGGCCGACCGTCGCCCGATCAGCCGGCGCAGCCGCTGAACCCGTGGGTTCGTGAACGACAGCGGGTCGCCGTCGTGGTTCAGAGCGCGGCCTTGGCCGCCTCGACGAGCTTGGCGAACGCGGCCGCGTCGGTCACTGCGAGATCGGCGAGGATCTTGCGGTCGACCTCGATGCCGGCCGCGCCGAGTCCGGAGATGAACCGGCTGTAGGACATGTCGTGCTGGCGGGTGGCCGCGTTGATCCGCTGGATCCACAGCCGGCGGAACTCACCCTTCCGGGCGCGTCGGTCCCGGAACGCGTACTGGCCACTGTGCATGACCTGCTCGTTGGCGGCACGGAACGAGCGGCTCTTGTTGCCGTAGTAGCCCTTGGCCTGCTCGAGCACCTTCTTGTGCCGCCGCTTGGCGGTCACGCCACGCTTCACGCGTGCCATCGTCGATCACTCTCCTTCGTCGGTCGATCGTCGTTCGTTGCGTCAGCGCTCGCCGAGCAGGCGCTTGATCTTGTTCAGGTCGCCGGGATGCACGTCCGCATCAGCGGCCAGGCGGCGCGTGCGCCGGGACGACTTCTTCTCGAAGAGGTGCTGGCGCATCGACTGGTGGCGGCGCAACCGACCCGTCCCCGTGGTCTTAAACCGTTTGGCGGCGGTCTTGGAGGTCTTCATCTTCGGCATGGTGTGTCGTCTTTCAGGCGGATGGCTGCGGTCAAGGTGCTGAGTGCTCGACGGGCTCGGTTGCTGGCACGTCGCTGGAAGGAGGATCGGCGTCGGGGGGATCGGGCAATGGCGTGACGGCCGGCTGGTCCTCGACGGTGCCGTCGGGGTCGGGCGCTGGTGTGCCGTCGGGGTCGGGCGCTGGTGTGCCGTCGGGGTCGGGCGCTGGTGTGCCGTCGGCGGCCGGATCGGCGGACGCCGCCTTCGCCGCGTCGTCCAGCGCCTTCCTGTCCGGCGCCAAGACCATCGACATGCTGCGTCCCTCCAGGCGGGCCTGGGTCTCCACCTTGACGACCGGGCCCACGGTCTCCAAGACCTGGTCGAGGATCCGGTGTCCCAGCTCCGGATGGGCCATCTCCCGGCCGCGGAACTGCAACGTCACTTTGACCTTGTGCCCTTCGTGGATGAACTGGTCGACCTTGCGCACCTTGACGTCGAAGTCACCGCGACCGATCTTCGGCCGGAACTTGACCTCCTTGACCGAGACGTTGGTCGACTTGCGTCGGGACTCCTTGGCCTTTTGGGCTTCCTCGTAGCGGAACTTGCCGTAATCCATGATCCGACAGACCGGCGGGTTGGCCATCGGGGCCACCTCGACGAGGTCGAGATCGAGGCCTCTGGCCATCCGGATGGCGTCCGGGACCGGTTTGATCCCGAGTTGGTTGCCGTCCGGACCGATCAGGCGGACCTCACGGGCCCGGATGCGGTCATTGATGCGGTGCTGTTCGCGCTGTGGCTCGCGCTGGGGGCCGGCTATGGCTGATCACTCCTGTGCAATGGGTGCTGTCTCCCGTGTCGATGGATCTGGATGCTCGACGCGCCGTCCGCGGAACACCCTGGAGATCCGTGCCGCCGGTCGGCGGTGGGTCACCTTGGAGCCGTTGGACCCGGACGCACGAGGCACCGCGGCCGGAGCCGCAACTGCTGGTGGCCGGGTGGGGGTCTCCCCCACTTCGCCTCAATTGCCGCAGCTAGGGTACCGCAGGTGACGGAGCAAACCTCGCCCGCCGGTCCCGGCGACGAGCCCGGCCACGACGATCGGCTCGGCGACGAGGACGACCTCGTCGGCGAGCGTGGCGAACCGGCGGATCAGGTCGCCGAGGCCCAAGCGGCGATCGACGAGGCCCGCCGGCGCGTCGCCGAGGCGCCGGTCGAAGTCGTCGTCGTCAACCACGTCATGGGGCTGTACGAGCTGGCGGCGATCCATCTCGCCGCCGGGCGACCGGACCTCCGCGGCGCGGCGCTGGCGATCGACGCCGTCGCCTGCCTCGTCGACGGGCTCGGCGAGCGCCTCGGCCCGGACACGCCGGCCATGCGCGACGCGCTGAACAACATCCGCCTCGCGTTCGTACAGATCAAAGGCCGCTCCACCGGACCCTCCGCACCCACTGCACCCTCCGCTCCGTCGAGTCCGTGGCCACTCCAGCCCGATGGCGACGGCGCCGGCCGCGCCGACGGCGCAGACGAGAATCGTCCGGTCTGAGGCGTCGAGACCGGCCGTCGTCAGGGGCCGAAGCGGCCGGCGGGGGACTCGACGACGCGTCGGCCGCGGACGACGACGCCCTCGGCGCGCAGCAGGGCGGCCTGCGTCGCCGGCGCCTCGGTGGCGATCGTTCCGTCGCTGCGCACGACACGCCACCAG
>JALZMG010000073.1 GCA_030858325.1 Actinomycetota bacterium
CGAGCAGCAGCGCGGTGCCTCCGAGTGAATGACCGAAGCCGACCAACCCGCCGCTCCCGCCGCTCCCGCCACGAACGTCGGCGAGATGGGCGGCGGCGGCGAGCGCGTCGTCTCCGTAGCGCGCCCAATCGACGTACCAGCCGGGCTCGATCACGCTGTCGCCGTGACCGCGCAGATCGATACCGAAGGAGCGGAAGCGAGGCGGAAGCGAGGCGGCGACGGGGAGGTAGGCGCGGCCGTGGAACCCGGTGGCGTGGGCGAACAGCACGACCGGGTGGCCGTCGCCTGCGGTGCCGCCGAGTTCGTGCAGCGCCAGCCGCTGACCGTCGGCCGACTGGATCGAGCTCACGCCGGCAGGCTGCCCGGTCGGCGGCCCGAGGTCACCCCCGGCGCCGCCGCCGCCACCAGATCCCGAACAATCGGTCGAGCAGGATGCCGATGACGATGGACACGGCGATCACGAGCCACAGTGACGCCGTCACATCCCAGAACAAGATGTTCACTCGCGAGTCGTTGGCGTTCTGGATGATGAACACCACCGCGATGATGGCGATGACGACGAAGCCGATCAGCGCCGGGGAGATGCCGGACCGGGACTCGACGACCCTGCGGTCGTCGGCCTCGCGCCGGTCGTTGCTCTCGTACATGGGACCTCCTCAATCGTGCGCGGCCGGCCCAGCTTGGCAGACGAGCGATGCCCGTCGGCGGGACGCTCGATCTGCGAATCGGTCAGGACGACAGCAGCGGCAGGAACAGCGCTGTCTCCTCGGCCAGGTTGGCAGGGACTGCGTACCCGTCCCGATCGGTGACGGTCGCCCAGTTGTCGGCGACACCCTCCAGAGTCAGGTCGGCGTCGAAGTAGCCCTGTGTCTCGCCGATGAAGACTTCGGCGACGCGGCCGCCGCCGACGGAGAACAGCCGTCCCGTCACCGTGCACGATTCGTGAGCGAGATAGGCGACGAGCGGGCTGATGAGCTCCGGGGCGAGCTTGTCGCCGAGCGCACCGAGGATGTCCTGCGTCATCCGCGTCATCGCCAGCGGCGCGATGGCATTGGCCGTGATGCCGTAGCGGGCGCCCTCGACGGCGAGCACGCGGGTTAGCCCGACGAGACCCATCTTCGCCGCGCCGTAGTTCGTCTGGCCGAAGTTGCCGAAGACTCCGGCGGCCGACGAGGTCGACACGATGCGCCCGTACTGCTGCTCGCGCATGCGGATCCACGCCGGCTTGGTCACATTGAAGGCGCCCTTGAGGTGGACGTCGACGACCGGATCGAGGAGGTCCGGCGTCATGTTGTGGAACGTCTTGTCGCGCAGGATGCCGGCATTGTTGACGACGATGTCGACCCGGCCGAAGGCGTCGATCGCCGTCTGCACGATCGCCTTGCCCCCTTCGGGCGTGGCCACCGAGTTGGCGTCGGCCTCGGCCTCGCCGCCGGCGGCGCGGATCTCCTCGACGACGTCGTCGGCGGCAGTGGCGTCGCTGCCGGACCCGTCGACGGCGCCGCCGAGGTCGTTGACGACGATCAACGCGCCGCGTGACGCCAGTAGCAACGCATGCTGTCGCCCGAGGCCGCCACCGGCCCCCGTGATGATCGCCACCTTGCCGTCGAACCCCAGCTGCGCCATGGCCGGCGACGGTACCGGCCGCCGGCGCCGGGCTCAAAGGGCGAACTGGGCGCGCAGGTTCCCAGCTTCGAGAACGTGCGCGAGTTTGTGAGGGGGGCGACGGTCGGAGGTGTCGCGCTACTCGCGTCAGGTGTTGGAGATCGCGGCGGCGGCTACTTCCCGAAGGGCGGCGTAGTCGAGCTTGCCGTTGGCGGCGCGGCCGACGGTGGGGACGGCGACGATGTGTTTCGGGGCCTTGTACGCGGCGAGCCGCTCCTTGACGTGGGCGATCAGCGCGGCCTCGTCGACTGCCGCGCCGGCGTGCGCTTCGACGAGCGCGTTGACGGCCTCGCCAAAGCGTTCGTCGGACAGCCCGACGACGGCCGCGTCGGCGACGCTCGGGTGGAGCTTGAGCACCTCTTCGACCTCCTCCGGGTACACCTTCTCGCCGCCCGTGTTGATGCACTGGCTGCCGCGGCCGAGGAGGCGCACCGTGCCGTCGGCGTCGACGGTGGCGAAGTCGCCGGGGATGGAGTAGCGGGCGCCGTCGATGACGCGGAACGTCGTCGCCGACTTGTCCGGGTCCTTGTAGTACCCGATCGGCGTGTACCCGCGCATGGCCACGAGCCCGCGCTCGCCGGAACCCCATGGCACGTCGCGGCCGTCCTCGGTCACCACGCGTGTGTACGGCCCGAGCCGGAACGACGCCGTGTCGGCGGCGTCGGCCGACGACATCGTGCTGGAGGCCATGCCGATGGCCTCGCTGGAGCCCAGCGAGTCGACCATGATCAGCCGGTCGTTGTGGGCGAGCAGGCCGTTCTTCGTCGCCGCCGACCACATCACGCCGCTCGACACGATCACGCGCAACGACGAGATGTCCCAGCGCTGCGGCTCGGCGTCGAGCGCGCGCAGGATCGGCTTGGCAAACGCGTCGCCGACGATCGACATCGAGTTGATGCGTTCGGCCTGCACGGTGTCGAGCAGTTCCAGCGGGTCGAACTTGCTGCCCTCCATCGTGACGACGCTGCCGCCGATCATCAGGTTGCTCAACGCGTTGAACAACCCGGTCCCGTGCATCAACGGCGCCGCCGGCAGGTTGCGTGGGCCGGGCTTGGCGACCCGCTCGGTCGCCGCCTGCAGATCCTGCTCGGGCGGCAGGCGCTTGCGGTTCGCCGCGTCGAGCGCGCCGAACAGGTCGTCGTGGCGCCACATCACGCCTTTCGGCATCCCGGTCGTGCCGCCCGTGTACAGCAGCACAAGGTGATCGCCGGAGCGGCCCCACGGCCCCCGAGCGCGTCCGGCCGGTACGGCTGCGGCGGCCTCCTCGTACGGGGTCGCCCACGGCGGGCACGGGCCGCTGGCGTCGTCGACCCACAACCACACACGGATCGACGGGAGCTGCCCCCGGACCGCCTCGATCCGCTCGACGAACGTGCCGTGGAAGACCACGGCCACGACATCGGCGTTGTCCCACAGGTACACCAGCTCGTCGGCCGTGTAGCGGTAGTTCGTGTTGACCGTCGCCAGGCCGGCCTTGAACGAGGCGAACACGGACTCCAGGTACTCCGGCGCGTTGTAGAGGTACTGCGCCACCTTGTCCTGCTCGACGACGCCGGCGTCGAGCAACGTGGCGGCGATCCCGTCGGCGCGCCGGTCGAATTGCGACCACGTCGTCGACCGCCCGGCCCGACGCTGGGCCAGCGCCTCCGGCTGCCGCTCGGCCAAGGCCTCCCACACATCCGCAAAATTCCACCCGGAGCGGTTCTGTCCTTTCGGACCGACCGGATCCAGCCGATCCGAAAGGACAGAACGGGGGTCTTCGTCCATGGCGGATCGAACCTACTTCGGAGGGCCGTCGCGCAGGCGGTCCGTGGCCGCCAGCACGGGGTCCGACTGGCCGACGGCGTCCCACATCGACTCGATCCACCACGTCGCCCCCGCGCTCGCCCACGCGGCGGGCGAGTGGTCGGTGACCGAGCCCTCGATGACGATGTCGAAGTCGCGGTCGGGCGTCTCGTCGTGCAGCGCGGCGACGTCCTCGATCGTCGCCTGCGCGGCCCCGTCGGCGCTGACGCGCTGGGGGAGAATGCCGTCCCAGCGCAGCGCCCGAGCCATCGACCTCGGCCGCCCGACGGCCGCCGCGCACCAGATCGGCACGCGCGGCTGCTGCACGGTCGCCCCGTTCGTCGGGAACTCCGTCGGCTCGATCGTGTAGTGCGTGCCGCTGTAGGCGAACGGCTGGCCGGCCCACAGCCCGGTGACGATGTCCAGGCACTCGTCCATCAACTCGGCCCGCACCCTGCGGTCGGTCTCCTCGCCGAACGCGGCGAACCCGGTGTCCATCGCCCCCAGCCCGACCGACAACGTGACCCTCCCGCACGACAGCCGGTCGACGGTCGCCACCTGGCTGGCCAGCTCGGCCGGGCGCCTCCGCGACGGCGCCGTCAGCAACGTCCCGAGGCGGATGTGCGACGTGCGCACGGCAGCTACGGCGAGCGCGATCCACGCGTCGACGCCCCACACCGGCTCCCACACGAACAGCCCGTCCCACCCGGCGGCTTCGGCCTCGGCGGCCAGATCACCGACCTCGGCGGCGTCGGCCCACGGCACGACGAAGCCGAAGCGCATGTTGGCAAGGTACCGCGATCGACGAGGAGCCCCAGCGAGAGCGGGTGGCCGTCGCCCAACTACCGTCCGCGACATGGATTTCGAGCTGCCACCCGACGACGACCCCCGTCGGCTCGCAGTACGTGAATGGATCGCCGCCCATCCACGACCATCCGGGCGGGAGCTGGCCGAGGCCGGCTACGTCGCGCCGCACTGGCCGCGACCGTTCGGCCTCGAGGCCGACCCGATCCACCAGCTGCTCATCGACGACGAGCTGACGAAGGCGAAGGTGGGTCGGCCGGTCAACCCGATCGGTATCGGCTGGGCCGGGCCGACCATCCTCTACGCCGGTACGAAGCAGCAGCAGGACCGCTACCTGTGGCCGATCCTGTCCGGCGAGGAGTTCTGGTGCCAGCTGTTCTCCGAGCCCGGCGCCGGCAGCGACCTGGCCAACCTCGGCACGCGTGCCGTGCGCGACGGCGACGAGTTCGTCATCAGCGGCCAGAAGATCTGGACCAGCGGCGCGCAGTACGCCACGTTCGGCATCCTCGTCGCCCGCACGGATCCCCACCTGCCCAAGCACCAGGGCGTGTCCTACTTCGCCTGCCCGATCGACGCGCCGGGCATCGAGATCCGCCCGATCAGGGAGATGACCGGTGGGCAGACGTTCAACGAGGTCTTCTTCACGGACGTCCGCATCCCGGCGGCGAACCTGATCGGTGATCTGAACGACGGCTGGCGGCTGGCCAAGGTGACCCTTGGCAACGAGCGCATCTCGCTGTCCACCGGCGGCGTGCTGTGGGGCAACGGGCCGACCGCGCTCGATCTGGTCGCCGCCGCGCAGCTCGACGGCCCGGTCGCCGACCCCGTCCTGCGCCAACGCCTGGCCCAGGTGTACATCGAGCACTCGGTGCTCGAGCTGATCCGCATGCGCACGCTGACGGCACGGTTGAAGGGGGAACAACCGGGCCCCGAGGCGAGCATCCGCAAGCTGCTCGGTGACGAGCACGGCCAGCACGTGATGGAGCTCGCCCGCGACCTGCTGGGGGCCGACGGGATGCTCGCCGCCGGCGACGATGCCGTGCCGGGCACGTCGACGCGCAACCTCGGCCCGCTGCGCCCACTCGCCGACCTGCACGACCCGGGCTGGTACGACGGCTACCTGTTCTCCCAGGCGCTGACGATCGGCGGCGGCACCGGCCAGGTGCAACGC
>JALZMG010000090.1 GCA_030858325.1 Actinomycetota bacterium
CAGTGGACCAAGGCCGAGCTGCTGGCACGGGCCAAGGAGCTGGACATTGACGGCCGTTCCGGCATGTCGAAAGGCCAGCTGATCAAGGCGCTGCGCGCCTGATCGACGCCGCTGTCAACTGAACGTCGAGCTCTGTCGTTCTGTGTGAGCACATACGTCAACCCTCGTCGTATGTGCTCACACAGAACCCGGCTCCGTCAAGTCGTCGTGCCCCGGGTGGGACTCGAACCCACACCGTACGGAGTTTGAGACCGCTGCCTCTGCCAATTGGGCCACCGGGGCGCCGGCGGGACGACCGTGCCGGCCTCCCGCGACTGAATCGCGCCACGATCGTAGCGGTGGCCGCGCCGTTACCCGTGGGTACGGCGGCGCCCGGCGACGCTGCGTCTACCCTCTGCGCGGTGCTCGCCTTCACGTTCCCCGGTCAAGGGTCGCAGCGGCCGGGGATGGGGCGGCCGTGGGTCGATCACGCCAGCTGGGAGCTGGTCGAGGAGGCCAGCGAGATCGCGACCCGAGATGTCGCCGCGCTGCTGCTCGACGCCGATGCCGACACGCTGCGCGACACGCGCAGCGCACAGCTGACGACGTTCGTGTCCAGCCTGATGGTGCTCGACGCCGTCGAGCGGCTGGGGATCGAGCCGAGCTTCTGTGCCGGCCACAGCCTCGGCGAGTACACCGCATTGACGGCCACCGGTGCGCTCGGCTTCGACGACGGCGTGCGACTCGTCGTTGCCAGGTCCGACGCCATGCACGACGCCGGGACGGCACAGCCGGGCACCATGGCCGCCGTGCTAGGGCTCGACGACGACCAGGTCGACGTGGCCTGCCGGCGCGCCGACGACGACGTCTGGGTGGCCAACTACAACGCGCCGGGCCAGGTTGTCATCGCCGGGTCGCCAGATGGCGTCGCCAGCGCCGGCCAGCACGCCAAGGAGCTCGGGGCCAAGCGGGTCATGCCGCTGCAGGTGTCGGGTGCGTTCCACACGCCGTTCATGACGTCGGCCCGCCAACGGCTGCGCACAGCCATCGCCGCCGCCGACCCCCGTGACACCGAGGTGCCGGTCGTCTCCAACGTCGACGCCCTCCCGCACAAGGAGGGCAAGGAGTGGGGCCGGCTCCTGTCGGCGCAGCTGTCCTCCCCCGTGCGCTGGAAGCAATGCCTCCAGGAACTGCACGAGCTCGGCGTGACCGACTTCGCCGAGCTCGGTCCGGGCGGCGTCCTGACCGGCATGGCCAAGCGCACGGTCACGACGGCGCGCACGATCTCCGTGGCCACACCGGAGGAGCTCGACAAGCTGATCGAGTGGGTCGGCTCGGACGCGCCGAGCCGGCCGGCACAGCTGGAGGGCGAGCATCTCTTCGCCAGCGAACGACTGGTCGTCAGTCCGGCCGCCGGCATCTTCGTGCGCACACCCGCGCTGGAGGACGGCGCGACCATCGACGTCGGCACCGTGCTCGGGCACGTGGGCAAGCACGAGGTCCGCTCGCCGTTCGCCGGCGTCCTGCAGAGCTACATCGCCGTGGAGACCGAACGCGTCACAGCACGGCAGCCGATCGCCTGGCTGCGTACGCTGTGAGCGACTGACGAGGAGGTACGGACATGCCGGCCATCCATCCGGGCGCTCGCGGGGCCGTCATCACGGGATGGGGCACGGCCCTGCCCCCGAAGACGTTGACCAACGACGACTTGCGCGACATGGGTTTGGACACGAGCGACGAGTGGATCCGTGAGCGCACGGGCATCCGGGAACGCCATGTCGGCGGCACCACCGCCGGTCTGTCGGTCGAGTCCGGTCGCCAGGCCATGGCGCGCGCCGGTGTCGACCCCGCCGCGATCAACGCCCTCGTGCTCTCGACGACGACCCCGGATCGCACCGTCCCGGCCACGTCGGCCACCGTGCAGCACGAGCTCGGCCTGCGCTGCGGCGCGTTCGACGTGAACGCCGCGTGCTCCGGGTTCGTCTACGCGCTCGTCACGGCCCACGGCCTGATCGCCATGGGCGCGGACAACGTGCTTGTCATCGGCACCGACACCCTGGCCCGCATCGTCGACTGGGATGACCGCAACACCGCTGTGTTGTTCGCCGACGGATCGGGTGCCGTGGTGCTGGAAGCCGTCGACGGTCCCGGTCAACTGCTCGGCTGGGACCTCGATGCCGATGGCTCGGCCGAGCGGTTCCTCTACTGCGAGGTCGGCGAGACCCTGCACATGGACGGCAAGGAGGTGTTCCGGCGGGCGGTGCGGATCATGGTCGACTCGGCGCAGAAGTCAATGGGCCATGCCGGCGTCACGGCCGACGACATCGCCCTCGTCGTGCCGCATCAGGCCAACACGCGCATTATCAGCGCGGCGTGCGACCGCCTCGGCATCCCCATGGAACGTGCCGCCGTGGTCCTCGAGCACACAGGCAACACGTCCTCGGCGTCGATCCCGCTGGCGCTCGTCGACGGCATCGAGCGCGGCCGCGTCGCCCCCGGCGACCTCGTCCTCCTCGTCGGTTTCGGCGCCGGGATGACGGCCGCCAGCGCCATCCTTCGCGGGGGCGGAGCATGAGCCGTCATCCCCTCGCCGGCTCGGCCCGCGAGCGCCAGCGAGCGGCCGCGCGATGGGGTGTGGGGGCGCAGCCCCCACAGAGACACAGCGCCGGGATGACGGCCGCCAGCGCCATCCTGCGCTGGGGCGGAGCATGAGCACCACATGACCGAGGAGGCAGCGCCCGCCGGGCGAGTCGTACTCGTCACCGGCGGGGCGCGGGGGATCGGGTTGGCGAGCGCCCGCCGGTTCGCCGTACTCGGCGATCGCGTGGCCGTGACGTACCGCTCCTCGGAACCACCGGAGGGGCTGTTCGGCGTGCGTTGCGACGTGACGTCGGGCGGCGATGTTGACGCCGCGTTCGGCCGCGTCGAGGAGCATTTCGGCGGGCCCGTCGAGGTCCTCGTGTCCAATGCCGGCGTGACCAAGGACGGGCTGTTGCTGCGGATGAGCGAGGACGACTTCGCCTCCGTCCTCGACGCCAACCTGACCGCCGCCTATCGCGTCGTCAAGCGCGCGGCGCAGGGCATGCTGCGCGCCCGGCGCGGGCGCATCATCCTCGTGTCCTCCGTCGTCGGCCTGCTCGGGTCCGCCGGCCAGGCCAACTACGCCGCCTCCAAGGCCGGGCTCGTCGGCTTCGCCCGCTCGCTCGCTCGCGAGCTCGGCTCGCGCAGCATCACCGTCAACGTCGTCGCCCCCGGCCCGGTGGAGACGGACATGACAGCTGCACTCGGCGACAAGCGGCTGGCCGAGCTGACCGCCGCCGTCCCGCTGGCCCGGATGGCGACGCCGGACGAGATCGCCGGCACGATCGCCTTTCTCGCCTCAGCCGACGCCGCCTACATCACCGGTGCCGTGATCCCCGTCGACGGCGGCCTCGGCATGGGGCATTGACGAACGACGATGCGGCCGCCGCGAGCTCGTTCCTCGCCGGCGTGCCGAACCGGGCCACCCACCACACAACGACGCGACCCGAGATCGACGATGCGGCCGCCGCAAGCTCGCGGCGCGCCGGCGCGCCGGCGTGCCGAACCGGGCGACCCCTGCCGAGCGCAGCGTCGCAACACTGCGGAGCGTGTGCCACACTCGCGGCAACGTCGTCGCCCGATGACCGGCCCACCGATCACTCCCACCTCTCTCGCCCACCGTCATCACCGCAAGGAGCCCGCCGTGGACCAGGAATTGTTCAACCGCTTCAAGAAGTGCGCCGTCGAGGTGCTGTCGGTGTCGGAGGACCAGGTCGTGCCGGACGCCCGCTTCGGTGACGACCTCGACGCCGACAGCCTCGACCTCGTCGAGCTGGTCATGGCGTTGGAGGAAGAGTTCGACATCGCCGTCCCCGAAGAGGAGCTGGAAGGGATCGAGACGGTCGGCCAGGCCTACGACCTGGTGGCCGGCAAGCTCTGATGGACGGCCGGGGCCGCCGGGTGGCGGTGACCGGACTTGGTGTCGTCGCCCCGTGCGGGATCGGCGTGGACGCGTTCTGGTCCGGCCTCCTCGGCCCGGGCATCACGTCGGGGACGTCGACGGAGATCGTCGACTGGGACCCGACGCCGTGGTACCGCTCGCCGAAGGAGGCGCGCCGAGCCGACCGGGTCGAGCAGTTCGCCATCGCCGCGTCGGCCGAAGCCTTCGCTGCGGCCGGCGAGGTCGGTGTGGACCCTGGCCGCTTCGGCACGATCTTCGCTACGGGCGTCGGCGGGCTGCACACGCTGGAGGAGCAGATCGAGACCCGCCTGGAGCGCGGCGGCCGGCGAGTGTCGCCGTTCCTCGTCCCGATGATGATGGCCAACGCCAGCGGTGCGGCCATCTCTATGCGCCATGGGCTGCAGGGCCCGAACGAGACGATCTGCACGGCGTGCGCGGCCGGGACCCACGCCATCGGCAACGCCGCACGGCTGATCGCCTGGGGACGCTGCGACGCCGTCGCCACCGGTGGCAGTGAGTCGGCGGCCACGCTCACATCGCTGGCCGGGTTCGGCAACATGACCGCGCTGTCCTCGACGGGCGTCAGCCGGCCGTTCGACGTCGACCGCGACGGGTTCGTGATGGGCGAGGGCGCCGCCGTGCTGATCCTCGAGGAATGGGTGCGGGCGGAGGCTCGCGGCGTGACGATCCTCGGCGAGATCCTCGGCGCCGCCAGCAACGCCGACGCGCACCACATCACCGCGCCCGCGCCTGGCGGGACCGGTGCCATTGTCTGTATGCGGTTGGCGTTGGAGGACGCAGGACTGCAGCCGGGCGACATCCGCCAGATCAACGCCCACGGCACGTCGACGCCGCTCAACGACGCCGCAGAGGCCGAGGCCTGCACGGCCGTGTTCGGCGACGACGGTCCACCACTGACGTCGATCAAGGGTGTCACCGGCCACGCGCTCGGGGCCGCCGGTGCGTTGGAAGCCGCCGCCGTGCTGCTCTCGATGCGGCATCGCGCAATCCCGCCGACGGCGAACACGAAGGTCGTCGACCTCGGCGTCGACGTCGTCATCGGCGAGCCGCGGGACTGGGAACCGGGTCCGGCGATCTCCAACAACTTCGGGTTCGGCGGCCACAACGGCTCCGTCGTCATCGCCCCCGCCTGACGGCGCCACCGTGTCGAGCTACCCCGCAGGTTGGTACCCGGACGGGTCGGGACGGTTCGCGCAGCGCTACTACGACGGCACGGCGTGGACCGAGCACGTGCTGGACACCCGCGGCAACCGGGGGACGGATCCGGTCGGGCTCGGCGCGCCGACGCAGTATCGCCGCGCCCAGCAGGGTGAGGGCCGGCAGTTCGGTGCAGCGCAGCAAACTCAGGGGGCGGCCGATGCATGGGCGGAACGGGCGGCCGCCGGTGGCCCGTTCGTCCTGTCGGTCGGTCATGTCGTGACGGCGATCGGCGCCACCCTCGTGCTGCTCTCGCTGTTCGTGCTCGACTTCCTCGCGAGTGACGATCAGCGGGCGGAACTCGGCGAACTGGGCGATGCATCCAGTGAGACGACGGGGTTCCTGCTCGACAGCTATGCCGACGCAGGGCGCTTTCTAGCGTTGCTCATCATCGCCGCTGCCGTCCTCGCCGCGCTCAGGTTGCCGGCGTTCCCCAAACTCAGCACCACCCTGCCGCTGATCTCGGCCATCGCCTGCGCGGTGCTCGGCTGCTGGCACCTGGCGGCGATGCTCGCCAACGGCGAAATCGACGCCGGTCCGACGTTCGACGCGTTCCTCGGCCTCGTCGGGTACGCCGCCCTCGCCGCCGGCCCGTACGGCCGCCGCCCACTGACGGCGTGAACAGCACGGGTCCAGTCATCGCGCCACTCACAACTGGGCGTGCGCCCGTTCCTACACGGCGTCTGGGCGCCGGCGTT
>JALZMG010000109.1 GCA_030858325.1 Actinomycetota bacterium
CTTCCCTCGCCGACTGCTCGTCGTCTCGTCGCCATGGTCGCCGTGCTCCCTTCGTGCTCCCCGCCGTTGAGTGCTTCCCCGCCTGGTAAGGAGTGACGCGGGGAGCATTGTGGGGAGCAATAGCAGCGTACATCAGTGGACAGCCGTGGACAACGACATACACATCTAGCAGGGGTTTCGTGCCTCTGAGCAGGGGGGTGTTCCTCCATGGCATGGAAGGGGTCAGGGGTTCGATTCCCCTCAGCTCCACACGAGATATCTCCTGGTCAGAGGCCATAAACGCTCCAGCCAGAGTCTCCGATGGAGGTAGCGAGAAACCCACCGGGGGGGTTCATCTGGGGGTTAGCAGCGGACGAAACGTGAAGGGCGCCGAGGCGCCTTCTCGTCGTCGGCCGGGAGCGGCGACGCGCTCGTCAGCCACGCCTCGTCGGTCAACCGGGACGGCATCGGGCGCCGAGCGTAGGTGGCGGGGCCGACGACGGCGCAAGCCCTCAGCCGCGGCGACGGTCGGCATCGCACGGTGAGAGTGGGGGCTCATGAGGCGGATCGGTCGAAGCTGATGGCGGCGTCCTACAAGACGTGGATCATCGCCGCGGCGGCAGCGGTCATCGGCGGTTCGCTCGGCCCTTCGGTTACAGCGAGCTCGGCTTTCGGATCGATCAGCGTTGCCGGCACCGACGGGGACGGTGTCATCACGGCCGGCGCCGGCGTGATCGCGCTCCTCGGCTTCGCTGGAGCAGGCCTGCTCGGCGCCTATCACGTGTTCACGGCGACGGACAACATCGCCGACGTGTCCAACGATTTCGTGCGTGCGAGCGTCGGATGGGGGCTGTGGCTGGTCGTTTCGGAGCCATCGTCGGGTTCCTTCTGTCCTTTGTGGCCCAATCCGCCAGCGAACCGCTGCCCCCTCCGACAAGGAGAGGCTCGGGCCGTCCTTGAGCACCGCCGCAGCCGCCATCCCCTGGCTGCGCGGCGGCTGCCAGACCGCTGGGTGCACGCCAGGCGGCGGCTGATGCAAGATGACCTCGCCCGGCGCCGCGCAGCCGAAGCTGCTGTCGACGGTCAGCAACGCCCGCACCGCCCCCCTGAGCGCGACCTTGCTGCGTCTACAGTCGTTCCAGGCTTTCCAAGCTCTGGGACAAGACGCCGACATTCACCAAGGTCGCCGCGCTCATCGCTGTCGCCGGCTACTTTCTCTCGATCGGCGGTTCGACGACGACGTCCGTCAACGGCGTGGAGGACTGCGACGGCTTCGACTTCGGTCCGGTGATCGTCGCCGGTCTCGTCCTCGTGCTCGTCGCAGCAGGATGGCGTCGGGCGAGTGGGCTCCACGCCGACCGCCGACCACCGGAGGGAGAGCGGCCGGACCTTGGTCGCGCCGGTTGGCGCCCGGCGGGGGTGGCCCCCACCCCTGGCGCTCGTCGGTGTTCACGCTGCGTCTCCTCGGCGTGTACGAGGGCGGTGGTGCGGGCGCGGGCGTTACGCGCCCCCACGAGTGCGCAGACGCTGTCGATCCAGGTCTCGGCGACAGATCCCGGGCGGCGACGGACCGTAACCTCGCCCACCATGCATCGACGTGGTCCGGCGTGGCTCGTCCCGGCGATCGTCGTCGTCCTCGGCGTGCTCGTCGCCTGCAGTGAGAGTGGTGGTGATGGTGACGAGTCGACACCGGCGGCGAGCGCCGACACGCCCGACACCGGCAGCGACGAGCCCACCACGCCGACGGTCGCCGAAGGGCTGGAGGAGTTCTGCGGCCCGATGGAAGCGTTGGCCAACTACAACTCCGACACGCCCCAGCCCGACACCTCCGGCGACTGGGAATCCGTGCAGCAGCAGCTGCTCGATGCGGCCGGCGCGGCGCTTCCGCTGTACGACGACGCCGTGGCGGTGGCGCCGGACGACGTGCGCGGCGAGCTCGAGGTGCTCCGCGAGTACAACGCAGAGCTCATCGGCGTGACCGAGCAAGCGACGTCCGTGGAGGATCTCCTGGCCACCATGCCGGCTCCGTCCGACGAGGTCTTGACGGCGACGGAGGATCTCGACGCCTACATCCAGGAGAACTGCGGGTTCGGTTTAACGAGCCTCTGACTGAGTCGATCGCCTCCGAGCGCCGGCGACCGCCCAACGGATCGGGACGTCGCTACCGTCGAGGCCCGGTCGAGGCGGGAAGGAGCAGCAGGCGATGGATGCCATCGGACGGAAGAGCGCGGGCACTGTGAGCACCACCAATCCGCTGCGGCGCCACAGGTGCCCCCGCTCGGCGGGCGGAACCAAGCGGGGGCTCCGGTCGACCGTAGACCGCCTCGCGACTCACCCACTGGCGGGGGGTGTCACCTCATCGGGTGTAATCCAGTCGGCGAGGTGGCAGTGTTCGTGCCGGTCATCAGATGGGGTATCGGTGGAATGTCGGCGGTGAACGCTCCCCAGCCGTGGTCGTCGCCCACCAGGCCGAGGTCGTCCCCATCACGCAACATCGTCGGCAACTTGGCATCGGACATCGGCACAGCCGGAGCTTGTCAGGCCACCCAGTCGACGACGGGGGCGTCGCGATAGAGACGTTCGATCTCGTAGAACCGGCGGATCTCGTCGAGGAAGACGTGCACGACGACGTCGCCGTAGTCCATCAGCACCCAGTGCTGCTCGCGACCTCCCTCGACGCGACGCGGCGAGATGCCGGTGGAATCCCGCACGGCCGTTTCGATCTCGTCGACGAGCGTGCGCACGAGGCGGCGGTTGGGGGCATCGAGCACGACGAAGTACTGGACGATGGCGAGGATGTCCCCGACGTCGAGCACGACGATGTCGCGCCCCTGTTTGTCGTCGGCGGCGCGAGCTGCGGCGAGGGCCACGTCGTGGGCCTCGAATCCTGCCTCGGCGTTCGTCATGCGTTCAGCCTCCCGTGGTCTCGCTGTCGGGCTCGTCGGCCGCCCGGGTCTCGTCGGTCTCGGTCGTGTCGACGTCGTTCTCGGTCACATCGGTCGAGGCAACCGGTTCGACGTCGTCGACATCGGCGCCGTCCGCGTCCGTCACGGTGCCGGCGGTCTGGCCCGGCAGCGCCTCCACATCGTCGAGAAACCTCAGGTACTCCGTGCCGAGGATCAAGATGGCGTCGACGCCGACCAGCCGCGTCGTCGGCTCCACGAGGACCACGTCGCCGAACACCGCGCGCACGCCGCTCATGTTGAGCGTGGCGTCGTTGAGTTCGAGTTGCGTCGCCGTCGGCGCCTGCGCCGGTGTCGTGTCGACCGACAGCACGTTGCTGCGCAGGAACTGCAACTGACTGATCGCCCGGTACGCAACCTCCGCATTCGTCCAGCCACGGTCCCCGAGCTGGGCCGCCGAGAACGAGGCGACGACACGGAACGACAGCGAGCTGCTCGGCGCCGACACCCGCCCTGGTGCGATCTGACCGAAGACGAGTGCCAACTCGGCGCGATCGAGCAGGGCGACGTCAACGCCTCGGGGATTGCGGTCGGCGGAAATGCTCGACGTCGCCAGCGCGCGCGCAACCAGCGGTCCGGACATCGCCAAGGCCAGGTCCCGCTCGATCGCGTCGGCGCCACCCGGCGGTGCACCGTCCAGCCCCTCGCCGACGGCGTCGGCGACACCGGCCCACACTGCCGCCGCAGCGGCGTACTGCTCCGCCGCCGGAACGTGAGTGTCACGCGCGGTCAGCACGGCAGCCAGCTGCGCGGCGTCGAATGTGGCTGCGCCGGCCGCCGCGACGACATCGCCTTCGAGATCGGTCACATCCGCCGGCAGCTCGACGGCGACGTCCCCGATGGGCCCCAGGAGCTCGGTCAGGCGCGCCGCGTCGGCGACTTCGACGGAGTCGAACGAGAGGCTGAGCGCGATCCCCGCCTCGCGCTCCAGCACTGCCGGTCCGTCCAGCGCCACCGACTCGGCGAGCGGTAGCCGCTCGTCGCCTTCACCGCTCGTGGCATCGGCGCTGACCGGGACCGCAACGACCGTGCCTCCGGTCCCGTCCGGCTCGACCACGACGACGGCAAGCGAGGCCAGCGCCCCCCCGTCGTCGACGCCGGCCAACAGGGCCGTCGGCGTGTCCGGGAACACCACCTCGGGCACGGCCAGACCGACCGAGCCGCCGTCGGTCGAGTGGTACAGCGTCAGCCCGCCGGCGACGGCCAGACCACCGGCGACGGCGAGGGCGGCCACGGCCGCGCTCGCGGCGAGCAGGGTGGAACGGCGCCGCCTGGTGGCGAGAGCCGTCACGCCGCTCCCTGATACAGCCCGCGCGCCTCGATCACCTGTAGCACCTGGTCGGTCACGAGGTAATCGAGCGGTCGGCCGTCGCTGAAGCGGGCCCGCAGGTCTGTGCTCGACACGTCGAGCCGAGGCACCTCGATGCGGATCCAGTCGACGTCGCTGGCCAGTTCGACCGGCTCCCCGGGCCGGTCGACGACGACCATCGACGACCGGGCGACGACCTCGGCGGAGCGCTCCCACGTCGTCAGCCCGGCTGCGGCATCGTCGCCGACGATCGTGAACAGCGTGGCGCCCGGATGGCGTGCGCCGAGCGCGGCCAGCGTGTCGGCCGTGAAGCTCTCGCCGCCGACCTCGATCTCCAAGCTGCCGGCGACGAGACCGGGGACGTCGGCGACGGCCGCTTCGACCATCGCCAGCCGGTCGGTGGCGGCCGTGATCGGCCGAGTCCCGACCTTCTGCCACGGCACGTTGGCGACCATCAGCACGAGGACATCGAGCTCCAGGGTATGGCGCACGTTGACGGCGGTTACCAGGTGCCCGACGTGGGGCGGGTCGAACGTCCCGCCGAACAACCCGAGGCGCGTCACGGTGCCGGCGGGGACCTGACCCGGCTGACGCACGGCGGGCGAGTCTACGGGCGGACCAGACCAGGTCCCAGGCGACAGGACTCGCCTTGACACGTCTGGTAGTCTGGTGCTTCCCCCAAGTTTCGCGCGCACGCCCCACCGACGGGGGCGCCGCCTTCGCTCCCGCCGCCGACGAATCGTACCCCCGACATAGCGCCGACGGCACCGGACGTGACGTGAACGCACACCATACGTAGACGAACGGTTGACGCACTGACAATGAACGACTCCATCGGCCTGTACCTGAACGACATCGGCAAGGTTCCCCTGCTCACGGCAGAGGACGAGCGCACGCTCTCGCGCGTGATCGAAGCGGGTCGTGACGCCGCCGAACTGCTCGCCGGCGGCAAGCGCAGCGTCGCCCTGAAGATGGCCGTCGCCGACGCCGCCAGCGCGAAGGACCGGTTCATCCGCTCCAATCTGCGCCTCGTGGTCTCCATCGCCCGCCGCTATCCCCTGCCGCAGGGCATGGACCTGCTCGACCTGATCCAGGAGGGCAACCTTGGTCTCGAGCACGCCGTCGACAAGTTCGACTGGCGGCGTGGGTTCAAGTTCTCGACATACGCCACGTTCTGGATCCGTCAGGCCATCGGCCGCGCCCTCGACCAGAAGGCCAGCCTCATCCGCATCCCCGGCGATCGCTCGGCCAGCCTGCGGGCCGCACTGCGCCAGGCCTCCGGCGACGGCGAGACGCTGGACCAGAACAACGCCGAACTGCACCGCCTGACCACCCCGGTCTCGCTGGACAAGACCGTCGGCGACGACGGCGACGCCACGCTCGGCGACCTGATGGCCAACGGTGACGGCACGCCCGAGGACGCCGTGATGGCGATCGTCGACAGCGATCTGCTCGACGAGCTGCTCGGCACGCTCGATGCGCGCGCCCGCTACGCCGTCGAGGCCCGCTTCGGGCTGCTCGACGGGGAGCGCAAGAGCTTCCGCGAAGTCGGCGAGCGCCTCGGCGTCACCGCCGAAGCGGCGCGCCGCCTCGTCAGCCGGGCCGTCGTCGGCCTGCGCGACGACGCCGAGCGCATCCTCGCGGTATAGCTGGTTCATCGCGACTGGGCGCGGTCCGTCTTAGATCTGAGACGGACCGCGCCCAGAAACGCGTACGGGCTTAGGCTGTCGGCGTGACACAGGCCTGGACACCGTCGTCGTGGCGCGACCACGCCGCCGCACAGCAGCCGGAGTGGCCCGACGACGAGCAGTTGGATGCGGCACTCAAGACGATCGCTGGCTATCCCCCGCTCGTCTTCGCCGGCGAGGCCCGCTCGTTGCAGGCGGCGCTCGGCCAGGTCGCCGCCGGCAACGCGTTCTTGCTGCAGGCCGGTGACTGCGCCGAGAGCTTCGACGACTTCTCCGCCAACAGCATCAGGGAGAAGCTGCGCGTCATCTTGCAGATGGCCGTCGTGCTGACGTACTCGATGGGCGTCCCGGTCGTCAAGGTCGGACGGATGGCCGGCCAGTTCGCCAAGCCGCGCACCAGCCCGACCGAGCGTGTCGGCGACGTCGATCTCCCCGCGTTCCGCGGGCACATCGTCAACGACATGCGCTTCGACGCCGCCGCCCGCACGCCGGCGCCCGAACGGCTGGTCCAGGCGTACAACCAGTCGGCGTCGACGATGAACCTGGTCCGTGCGTTCACGAAGGGCGGCTTTGCCGACCTGGCCCGCGTGCACGCCTGGAACCAGGAGTTCGTCGCCTCCAGTCCGGAGGGACGCCGCTACGAACGCGTCGCCAACGAGATCGACCGGGCGCTGCACTTCATGCGCGCCTGCGGCATCGACACCGAGTCCAACCCGGCGCTCGGCGAGGTCGACGTCTACACCAGCCACGAGGCGCTGATCCTCGGCTACGAAGAGGCGCTGACCCGCCAGGACACGCTGACCGGGAAGTGGTACGACTGCTCCGCGCACATGCTGTGGATCGGTGAGCGCACCCGCCAGATCGACGGCGCCCACGCCGAACTGCTGCGCGGCGTCGGCAATCCGGTCGCCTGCAAGGTCGGCCCGACGATGGAGGCATCCGAGGTGCTGGCGATGTGCGAGCTGCTCAACCCGGCGCGCCTGCCGGGTCGCCTGACGCTGATCACCCGCATGGGTGCGGGGCTCGTCGAGGAACGGCTGCGACCACTGCTGCGGGCCGTCATGGATGCCGGCCATCCGGTCGTGTGGGCCTGCGACCCCATGCACGGCAACACGTTCAGCTCGGCCGGCGGCCGCAAGACGCGGCACTTCGACGACGTCGTCGCCGAGATCGCCGGGTTCGTGCGCGCCCACCGGGCGGAGGGCACGTGGCCGGGTGGGATCCACGTCGAGCTGACCGGCGAGAACGTGACCGAGTGCCTCGGCGGCGCCGACGCCGTGTCCGACAGCGATCTGGACAACCGCTACGAGACGATGTGCGATCCGCGTCTCAACGGGCGCCAGAGCCTCGACCTGGCGTTCCGCGTCGCCGAGCTCATCGCCGGCACCTCTGTCTGAACACCTGTGGGCCTGACCGCGCTCGAGGCCGTCCGCTCCTGGCCGGTGCCCGACGCGGCCGCGGCGGTCGTCGCCCACGGCGGGAGCGTGCTCGGCACGGTCGGTGACGTCGACCGGCCGTTTCGGCTGGCCTCGCTGTCGAAGATGATCACAGCGTGGGCTGCGCTGATCGCCGTCGAGGAGGGCGTGATCGGGTTGGACGCCGCCGTCGGCCAGCCCGGTTGCACGCTGCGCCACGTCCTGTGTCACGCCGGCGGGTACCCGTTCGAAGGTGAGGAACCAGTCGCTGCACCGGCGCGCCGGCGGATCTACTCCAACACCGGGATCGAGCTGGCGGCAACGGCCGTCGCCGCGGCTGCCGACATCCCGTTCGCCGACTACCTCTCCGCAGCCGTGCTCGAACCACTGGCCATGGGCGCCACCGACGGAAGTGGTTCGCCGGCGCACGCGTTCCGCTCCAGCGCCGCCGATCTGGCCCGCTTCCTGGCCGAGGTGCAGCAGCCGACGCTGCTCGACGCGGCGACCGCCGCGGAGGCCGTCTCACCGCAGTTCCCCGACCTGGCCGGTATCGTGCCCGCCGTGGGGCGCTTTGATCCGTGCCCGTGGGGTCTGGGTTTCGAGATCCGTGGCGAGAAATCGCCGCACTGGACCGGATGCATGAACTCACCATCGACGTACGGCCACTTCGGCGGTGCCGGAACGATGTTCTGGGTCGACCCCGACGCCGGGTGCGGACTGGTCGCGCTGACCAACCGCTCCTTCGACGACTGGTCGGTGGAGGCATTGCGCTGCTGGCGGACGCTCTCCGATGGCGTGCTGGCCGAGGTCGCCGGCTGATGTTCTGCGTCGGCGACCGGGTGCGCTGGGCGACGACCGACGGCGACGGGCTACCGGTGGTGCGCTACGGGTTCGTCGGTGGGGTCGCCAGCGAGGTCGGACCGGCGCTCGTCATGCTCGACGGCGAGCTGGCCGGCGAAGTCGTCGTGCTCGCCGAGTTGGAACCGGTGTCGGTGACGACCGTCGAGCTGCACCTGGCCGGCGACGACCTCATCGAGGACCCAGACCTGCGGCGGGGGCTCGTACACCTGTGGCAGGCCGAGGCCGAATCGGCCGGCCTGGCCGTCGACGGCGTGGAGACGCTCGGGGCTGGTCGCTGCGACGACGGGCGGCACTGGTCGTTGGCCGAGATGTCGACGGGCGGCGATCGCTACGTCGTGCGGGCGATGCGTTCGCCGCTCGACCCGGCAATCGTGTGCATCCGCGCCGAACTGGCGTGACCACGATCTCGGCGTGGGCGCCGGGACGGGTGAACGTCATCGGTGACCACACCGACCACACGGGCGGTTGGTGCCTGCCGATGGCCATTGACCGTGGCGTCGGCATCGACGGCGAGGCCGGCGGCGACGTCGTCCATCTGACGAGTAAGGACCAACCGGCGGCGGCCCGGGTGCGCCTGTCTGTTGCCGACCCTCGCTCGGTCCAGCCGCCATGGGCCCGCTACGTCGCCGCCGTGGTCGCCGAGTTCCGTCCGCCGGTCGGGCTCGTCGGCACGGTCTCGGCGACGCTGCCGTCCGGCATCGGGCTGTCATCGAGCGCCGCGCTCGAGGTCGCCGTGGCCCTGGCGCTCGGTGCCGATGCGGCCGATCCCGTGGCGTTCGCCCGGCGCTGCCAGGCCGCCGAGCACGCCGCCCGTGGCGTGCCGACGGGCATCTTGGACCAACTCTCCTCGATCGGCGGCGTCGAGGGTCATGCGCTGCTGATGGACTGCCACGAGGTCACCGTCGCCCCGGTGCAATTGCCACCCCCGGACGAGGTCGAATGGTCTGTCGTCGTCCCATCGGGCCGGCGCGAGCTGGCGTCGTCCGGCTACGCCGAGCGGGTCGCCGAGTTGGCCGTCGCCGAGGACGAGATCGGGCCGCTGCGGCTGGCCGACCGGAAGACGGTCGAGACGATTCGTGACGCCGTTGTGCGGCGCAGGTCGCGCCACGTCGTCACCGAGAACGGTCGCGTGCACGCATTCGCCGCGGCGATCGCCGCCGGTGACCTGGCGACCGCCGGGGCGCTGATGCACGAGAGCCACGCCAGCTTGCGTGACGATTTCCAGTCCTCGACGACGGCCATCGACGCCCGCTGCGTCGAGCTGTCGGCCACTCCGGGCGTCTTCGGGGCGCGCAGCACCGGCGGCGGCTGGGGTGGCGCCATCGTCGTCATGGCCCGCCCCGGCGCGCTGGCCGGACGCAACGACACGCTGATCGTCCGCCCCTCCGCCGGCGCGAGAAGCGTGATCAGCTGAGGCGTTCGACGACCATGGCCATGCCTTGGCCACCACCGACGCACATCGTCTCCAGGCCGAACTGCTGATCCGTCGCCTGCAGCCCGTGGATCAGTGTCGTCATGATGCGCGCGCCGGTCATGCCGAACGGATGGCCGAGGGCGATGCCACCGCCGTGCACGTTGAGCTTCTCCCAGTCGATGCCGAGGTGCTTGGCCGACGGGATGACCTGGGCGGCGAACGCCTCGTTGATCTCGACGAGGTCGATGTCGTCGATCGTCTTGCCGGCGCGAGCGAGCGCCTGGCGGCTGGCCTCGATCGGGCCGAGGCCCATGATCTCGGGGTTCAACCCGGAGACACCGGACGACACGACCCGCGCCAGCGGCGTCAGGCCGAGCTCGGCGGCCATCGTGTCGCTCATCACGAGCACCGCGGCGGCGCCGTCGTTGAGCGGGCAGGCGTTGCCAGCCGTGATCTCACCGTCCGGGCGGAACACCGGCTTCAGCTGGGCCAGGCCCTCCAGCGTCGTCCCCGCCCGCGGACCGTCGTCGGTGGACACCACGGTGCCGTCGGGCAACGTGACCGGCGTGATCTCGTCGGCGAAGAAGCCGTTGTCGATACTGGCGACGGCGCGGTCCTGCGACAGCTTGGCGAACTCGTCCATCTCCTCCCGGCTGACGGACTCCAGCTCGCGCACGTTCTCGGCCGTCTGACCCATGGCGATGTAGATGTCGGGCAGGCCCTCCGGCGGCGCCCACGTCGACTGGCCACCGAGCGACCGCTCGGCCGTGCGCTCACCGGCGTCGCTGAACACCGGGTTCGGCGCCGTGTCACTGGCGCCCGAACCGTAGCGGCTGACCGTCTCCACACCGGCGGCGATGAAGCAATCGCCCTCGCCAGCCTTGATCGCGTGGGCGGCCATGCGGATCGTCTGCAAGCTCGACGAGCAGTAGCGGTTGACGGTCACGCCTGGCACGTCGTCCAGCCCGGCGAGCACGGCGACGACGCGAGCGACGTTGAACCCGGCCTCGCCGGCCGGCTGGCCGCAGCCCATGATCAGGTCCTCGATGCGCTCGCGTGGCAGTTGCGGGACCTTGTCCAGCAGCGCCGTGACGATCTGCGTCGACAGGTCGTCCGGACGGATCGTGGCGAGCGAACCCTTCACGGCCCGGCCGATGGGGCTGCGCACGGTGGCGACGATGACAGCTTCAGGCATATCGCCGATCGTACCGAGCACGCCGATTGGCGCCGCACTGCGGGCGGCGGGGATCGTCGCCGCGCCGGGGGCCGCCCTACGCTGCGCCCATGACGACCGTGCCGACCGCGCCGCAGCTGCCGACCGTGTCCGCCGACGATGTCGACCTGTCCGACATCGAATTCTGGCTCGGTGACCGGACGGAGCGCGAGGCCGGGTTCAAGGCCTTGCGCGACGCCCCCGGCCTGCGCTTCTACCCGGAGAACGTGCTCGACGACTCGCCGTTCCCCGCGGGGCCCGGGTACTGGGCGCTCGTGCGCCACGAGGACGTCTGGACGGCCAATCGCAACCCGCAGCTGTTCTGCTCGGGCAAGGGGTCGACCATCGTCGACCTGCCGCCGGACCTGAACGAGTTCTTCGGCTCGATGATCGCCATGGACGATCCGAAGCACTATCGGCTGCGCTCGCTCGTCGCCAAGGGCTTCACGCCGAAGGAGGTGGCCAAGGTCGAGCAGTACGTCGTCGAGCAGGCCAAGGGCGTCGTCGACCGCATGCTCGCGCAGCACCCCGACGGCACCTGCGACTTCGTCGAAGCGATCGCCGCGCCGCTGCCGCTCGGCATCATCTGCGACATGATGGGCATCCCCGCCGAGGACCACGAGCGCATCTTCCAGTGGACGAACGTCATCCTCGGCATCGGTGATCCGGAGTACGGCGCCACGTACGAGGCGTTGATGCAGGTCTCGTTGGACATGTTCGCCTACGCCCAGGCGCTCGGCGAGTCACGACGTTCCGCACCGGCCGACGACTTGACGTCGGTGCTGATGACCGCCGAGGTCGGCAGCGAGCAGCTGACGCCGCAGGAGTTCGGCTCGTTCTTCATCCTGCTCGTCGTCGCCGGCAACGAGACGACGCGCAACGCCATCAGTCACGGGATGAAGCTGCTGACCGATCACCCCGACCAGCGCCAGCGGTGGTTCGACGACTTCGAGGCGACGACGAAGACGGCCGTCGAGGAGATCGTGCGGATGGCCACGCCGGTGATCCATTTCCGGCGCACGGCGACGGCGGACACGACGCTCGGTGGCCAAACCGTCGCCGCCGGCGAGAAGGTCGTGCTGTGGTACGCGTCGGCCAACCGCGACGAGCGGGTGTTCAGCGACCCGCAGCGCTTCGACGTGACCCGCGCGCTGCACCCAGCGCAGGTCGGCTTCGGTGCCGGCGGGCCGCACTTCTGCCTCGGAGCGAACCTGGCGCGCCGGGAGATCACCGTGATGTTCGACGAGATCCGCCGCCGCCTGCCGAACCTGCGCGTGACCGGCGAACCCGACTACCTGCAGAGCTTCTTCATCAACGGAATCAAACGCCTCCCCTGCGCCTGGGACTGAGCTGAGCCCCGGCGAGGACCAGGCTGGGCGCCGTCGGCCCGCGCTTCACGTTCGTGCTGCGCCACGGAGGGAAGAGCTCTTCGCGGGACGCACCGCAGCGCAACATCGGGACGCTCACGAAGCTGAGCGCGTAACTCGCGACGGCTGGCGGCAAAGTCCGCTCGGCGGCACCGCCGTCGCGTCGCCGAAACGACGTCAGGCGCCGAGGTCGCCGTCGCGGAAGTGGCGGCGGCAGAGCAACTCGTAGCGCACGGCATCGCCGAACAGCGGCGGGGTCGTCGGGTCCTCGGTGTCGCCGACGATCACCGTCTCGCCTTCGTAGGTCACCTCGCCGTTGACGACGCGCGCATTGTGCGTCGCCCGTGCCCCGCACCAGCAGCGAGCCTCCACCTGCAGCGGCACGCGTTCGTCGGCGATCTCCAGCAGACGTTGCGTGCCTTCGAAGAGGCGCCCGCGGAAGTCGGTGATCAACCCGAACGCGTAGACCTCGACCTCCAGATCGTCGACGACCCTGGCCAGCTGGTCGCACTGGGCGGACGTGTAGAACTGCGCCTCGTCGCAGACGAGGTAGTGGATCGGCCAGTGGTGCACGGCGAGCGCGTAGAGATCGAGAGTCGGCGACACGTCGATCGCCGGGGCGGCGACACCCAGCCGGCTCGTCACCTGGTTGCCCTCCCGGTCGAGGCACGTGAGCACGAGACCGTAGAGGTCACGCGTCGCCAGGTTGTGGTGGATCTGCAGGGCGACCGTGCTTTTGCCGGATCCCATCGTGCCGAAGCTGAAGCGCAACGTCGCCATGCCGGTGCGAGACGCTACCGGCGCGCCGGCGCGCGGCAGCCGCCGGTGGACGCGCCGCCGCGCCGACGGTCACTCGCCGGTGACCAGGTCGCCCTTGGCGCTCACGACACCAGTTTCCACCCCTCGTTCTGACCCGAGCGCATGCATCCGAGGTTTCGTGTACCGGGGGGTTTGCGGACCGGAGGGGGCGCACGAAATCCCCGGGTGCACGAAAACCTCGCATGGGTTGACCGTCAGCGGAGCATCGCCTGGACGGTCTCGATGCGGTCGGCGGCGGCGGCCGTCTTGTCCTCGCGGTAGCGCCGGACGCGGGCGAAGCGCAGGGCGACGCCGCCCGGGTAGCGCGTCGAGACCTGAACACCGTCCAGCGCGATCTCCACGACGAGTTCCGGGCGGACGTGGACGACGTGCACGGCGTCGCCCGACTCCGTGCCCACGGCCAGTTCCTGCAGTCGCGCCGTCTGCCACGTCAACAGCGCGTCGGTCAGGCCCTTGAACGTCTTGCCGACCATGACGAACGTGCTGTCGTCGCCACGGGCGCCCAGGTGCAGGTTGGACAGCCAGCTAGCGCGTCGGCCGTGCCCCCACTCGGCGGCGAGCACGACCAGATCGAGCGTGTGCACCGGTTTGACCTTGCGCCACCCGCCGCCGCGCCGACCGGCGTCATACGGGGCGTCGAGCGCCTTGACCATCACCCCCTCGTGGCCGGCGGCGACAGCACGATCGAGGAACGCCTCCGCCTCCTCAGCGTCGGCCGTGACGATCGACGCCAACCGCGCCGCCGGCGGGACGACGCTCGCCAGCACCTCTCGACGAACGGCGAGTGGTTCGTCGATGATCGGCACGCCGCCGTAGTGCAGCACGTCGAAGAAGTACGCCGACAGTCCGACACCGCGCCCCGTCGGCCCATCAGCACCGAAGTCGCCCATCGTGTCCTGGAACCGCCGGGGCGCGCCTTCGTCGTCGACGCCGAGCACCTCGCCGTCGAGGACGAGATCGCCCCCCGGCAACGTCGAGACGAGGTCGACGACCGTCTTCAGTCGCACGGTCACGTCGTTCAAGTTGCGCGTGAACAATCGGACCTCACCGTCGCCGCGGTGGGCCTGGATGCGCGCGCCGTCGAGCTTCCACTC
>JALZMG010000123.1 GCA_030858325.1 Actinomycetota bacterium
ACGCTGGCCTGCAGGTTGGCGACGTGGGCTTGGAACGTGATGCTCAACCGATCGCGCAGCCGCCGGTCGACCCGGCCGAGCGCAACGCTGAGATACCAGATCGCCGTCGCCGACGCGGCGAGGCCGATGGCCCCGGCGACGATCTGGTCGCGCTGGTGGTCGATCACGCCGTTCGTGATCAGCACCAGCCAGAGCGCCACGAGCACGTCGGGGAGTGCCCGCAGCGCAGTCAACGCGAATGCGGCGAGCAGCCCGCGTGGCTCGGCGCGGTAGCCGAGTTTGACGATGCGCCACATCGACGGGAGTGCCTTCGGAAGGTCGCCGCCCGCAGGCAGGCTAAAGCGACTCATGGACCACTTCCTCGCCGAGTTCGTCGACCTCGACGAAGCGACTGGCCTGCAGCTCGTACATCGTGCGATAGCGACCGCCGAGCGCGACCAATTCGTCGTGCGTGCCGTCCTCGATGACCCGGCCGTGCTCGACGACAACGATGCGGTCGGCGAGGCGCACCGTCGAGAAGCGGTGCGACACGAGGATCGTCGTGCAGTCGCGAGTGGCGGCCAGGACGCGCTCGAAGATCTCGGCCTCGCCCCGCACGTCGAGCATCGCCGTCGGCTCGTCGAGCAGCACGACGCCGGCGCCGCTGTGCACGGCGGCCATGGCGCGGGCGAGGGCGACGCGTTGCCATTGGCCCCCGGACAGGTCGGTGCCGCCGCGGTAGCCGCGCGCCAGCGGCGTGTCGAGCGACGCCAGTCCGTCTGCTCCGGCCGCGCTCAAGGCCGCTTCGATGTCGTTCGACGGGGCGCCGAGCGGGGCGACATTGTCGGCGAGGGACAACTCGTAGCGCACGAAATCCTGGAACACGGCCGTCAACCGCCGACGCCACTCGTGCACATCGAGTTCGCGCAGGTCGATGCCGTCGATCTCAATGGCCCCGGATTCGGGGTCGTAGAGTCGGCACAACAGCTTGGCCAACGTGGTCTTCCCTGCCCCGTTCTGGCCGACGATCGCCAGCGACGAGCCCGCCGGAATGGTGAGATCGAAGTGCTCGAGCACGGGGGTCAACCCGTTCGGGTAGGTGAACGTCACGTCGCGGAAGCAGATCTCGGAACGTGGCAACTCCTTTGCGGAGCGGCCGGCACCGGCGGTGAGCGCACCGGCGGTGGCCATCTGCGGACGCAGCCGCAGCACGGCGGCTACCGGAGCGGCCGCACCGTCGAGTGCCCAGCTCAAACCGCCGAAGGCGATGGCGCTCGATCCGACGATGGCCTGGGCGAACACGACCGCTGACGACACTCCGAGGCGGCCGTCGTAGGCGCGAGTGGCGAGCACCCAGCAGACGACCGCGTTTGCTGCCGCGACGATCAGCAAGCACAGGGCCAGCGGCTTCTCCCTGATGCGCGTCGCTTCGTACTGCAGGTCGTGCAGACGGCGGCGGTTGCTGCTGAAACGCTCGATCACCCACGGGGCGAGCCCGAAGAGTCGCACCTCCTTGGCCGCGGGCGGTTCGACCGCCATCCGGTAGGCGTAATCCGTATGTCGCTGGGCGGTCTGAACTTCGTCCGTGCGCCGATCGCGCCACACCCCGCTCTCGCGCAGCAGCCAGTGCGTGCAACCCCACGCGACCAGCAGCACCGGGGGCGCCCACCACGCGAATGCGAACAGCACGATCGCGCTGACGATGCCGCCGAGCAGCATCGTCAGCCCGCTGGCGATGAAGTCCATGTTCATCGACATCGGTGGCCCGGTGATTCCGAGGTCGAAGTCGCGGGCCGTCGTGAGGTCGTTGGTGAGATCGCCACGCTCGAGATGCCCGATTCCCTCGGGCGCGAGCGTGGTGGACATCAGCTCTTCGTTGAGCCAGTTGGCGAACCGGCTGCCGAGGTTGGCGCCGACGGCGGTGTGCAACGGCGGCAGTACCTGCAGGGCCACGAACGAGGCGCCCATGAACACCAGCGGCCCGGCCAGCGCATCGCCGCGCTGCACGGCGCCGACGAGCACGCCGGTGGCGATCGCCAGCAGTGCCGGAAGGGTGCTGCGCAGAACGACGAGCAGCCACCACGCCCACGCCAAACCCGGCACGGCGCTGCGCATCGTGGCGAAGAACTGCCATTCCTGGCGAGCGCGCAACCGTTCGATCATCGTCGCCACCTTTTCACACCCGCTTCATCGCTCCGCGAGGCGAAACTCCGTCGCTGTCACCGATGGGAGCCAGCCGGACCGAACGGTCCGGTACGTTCCCACCGGTGTCGGCTGTCGACCCGGTCTCTACGACGCCGGCGAGGTGGATGACTTCCGCCGAGGACTGAGTCGCGCCGGGTTGGGCAGCGACCTCACGCAGGTGGAGATGGAAGCACTTGGGTCCTACGTGTGTGACGCCGATCTCGAGGACGAGTTGATCCGGGCCCTCGGGACGGCCACGGTCGAGCAGATCGTCGACGAGCAGGGTGAGATG
>JALZMG010000127.1 GCA_030858325.1 Actinomycetota bacterium
GTCCCGCTGCTTGCGAACCGTGGGAGTCCCGGTCGCCTTCCACCCCATGCCGTCTCACCTCCATGCATCAGCGGCCCGCCGGATTCTGATACATGGGCGCCCGGCTGCTGCGAAAGATCGAATCGCACCAGCTAGATCGGGTCGGGGAGGGGGGATTCGAACCCCCGACCTCCTGCTCCCAAAGCAGGAGCGCTACCAGGCTGCGCTACTCCCCGGTCGGGGTGCCGAGTGTACGCCGTGGTGAGCGCAGGTTTCTGTGGTTGATCCGGCCTCGAAAACGAGGGTAGATCGACCACAGAAACCGGGGCAGGAGTTCCGTGGCGCGATCGGGGTGGAAAACCACCCCAAAACCTCGTCAGAACGCGAAGCGGGGGTGGGTCAGCGGGCGGCGCGGCGGGCGGTTTTGGCGAGGCGTTTGGCGGCGCGGCCGATCGGTTCGAGGTGGCGGTGGTCGAGGTCGCCGAGCTCGACACCGCTGTCGAACAGGACGCGGTAGCGCTGCCAGTTGAAGCCGTTGGCGAGGATGACCTTGCCCTCTGCGCCCTCGGCCACGTTGGGCAGATCGACGATCGCCTTCACCCGGTCGCCCATGCGTAGATCCAGCTGTCCCTCGTGCGGCGCGGCGAGGGAATGGGGTTTCCAGAACTGCACGGCGTCATTCTGCCCGCTGCCGGTCGAAGATTCCGGACCCGTCCTTTCGAACCGGCCCGACCGGGCCGCTTCGAAAGGACAGAACGGGCTATTCCGCCGGGGCGCGCTCGACGAGCACGGGCACCGACGTGACCACGGTGTTCGGGCGGTACAGGAGGCGCGCCTTCAACGCGAACGCCGACTGGTTGTGCAGCCACTGCGTCTTCCACTGCGTCACGAACTCGGGGATGACGACGGTGATGACGTCGTCCTGGCTCTCGGCATCGAGCTCGTCGAGGTACTCGAGCACGGGTTGCGTCAGTTCCCGGTACGGCGAGGCGATGGTGTGCAGCGGGATCGGCATGTCCCGCTCCGCCCACGCGTCGGCAAGCGCGTCGCCTTCGGCGGCGTCGGTCACGACGGACACGGCGAGCAGCCGCTCCGGCGCCAGCGACTTGGCGTACTGCACGGCCTCGACGACGCCGCGGTTGACGGAGCCGACGAGCACGACGACGAGATGGGTCCGCCGCGCCGGTCTGTACCCGGTGTCGACGCTCACGGAGCGCCGCACGTGCCCGTAGTGCCTGGAGATCAGGCGGAAGGCGACGACGAAACCGGGGATCACGACGGCCGGGATCCATGCCCCCTCCGTGAACTTGGAGACGACGACGACGACGGCGACGAGGCCGGTGGCGACACAGCCGACGGCGTTGACGGCGAGCGACGGCTGCCAGTGCGGCTCGCGCAGCCGCAGATGATGGACGACCATCCCGGCCTGCGACAGCGTGAACCCCGTGAACACGCCGAATGCGTAGAGCGGGATGAGGGCCGAGATGTTGCCTTTGAAGACGATGACGAGCACGCCGGCCATCGCCGCCAGGAACAGGATCCCGTTGGAGTACACGAGCTTGTCGCCGCGGTTGGCGAACTGCCGGGGCAGGAACCTGTCCCTGGCGATGATCGACGACAGGCCGGGAAACCCGACGTAGGCCGTGTTGGCGGCCAGGATGAGGATGGCGAACGTCGCCAGCTGGGTCACCCAGAACAGCACGGTTTTGCCGTCGTAGATGTGCTCGGCCATCAGCGCGATGCCGGTGCCGTCGTCCTCCCCGCGGAACGGCTGCAGGTGTGACGCCAGCACGGACACGCCGAGGAAGCACGTGCCGAGGATGACGGCCATGATCGCCAACGTCGTCGCCGCGTTGCGGCTTTCCGGCTTGCGGAACGCCGGGACGCCGTTGGACACCGCCTCGACGCCGGACAGCGCAACGGCGCCCGACGAGAATGCCCGCAGCAGCATCAACAGCCCGAGCGCCTTGCCGCCCTCGGCCAGTTCCCGCGCCTCATCCGACAGCTCCTCGAGCGGGATCGGCCCGAGGTCCTTGACAAAGATGCGGTAGCAACCGACGACGATGAGCATGACGAGCATGACGATGTAGAGATACGTGGGCGGGGCGAACAGCGCGCCCGACTCGCGCAGGCCGCGCAAGTTGGCGACGGTCATCAGCACGATCATCCCGAGGCACAGTGGGACGCGCCATTGCGCGTCGAAGCCGAACGCCGACTGGATGGCCAGCACGCCGCCGGCGACGGAGACGGCGACGGTCAAGATGTAGTCCGTCAGCAAGGACGCGCCGGCGACGAGCGACGGGATGACGCCAAGGTTCTCGCGGGCCACGACGTACGCGCCGCCACCTGACGGGTAGGCGTGGATCGTCTGGCGGTACGAGGCCACGACGATCACCAGCAGGACGGCGACGACGATGGCGAGCGGGACGAGCTGGTCCCACGCGGCCAGGCCGATGCCAGCCCCGCCGAGCAGCACGATCAGGATCTCGTCGGTCGCATAGGCCGTCGAGGAGATGGCGTCGGAGGCGAAGATCGGCAGCGCCACGCGCTTGCGCAACCGTTGATGGCCCTCCTCGGACGTGGCGATCGGCTTGCCGATCAACACCCGCTTGGCCAGGGAAACCATCGGGCCGCACAGTATGCCGACGCACCGTGCGACGTGGCCCTCCACCGGGGACGGCGCCCCGTGCGTGCGTACACTCCGCGCCGTGCACGTCATCGTCGTCGGCTGCGGTCGCGTGGGCTCCTCGCTCGCCCTCGGGCTGCTCGACGACGGACACTCGGTTGCCGTCATCGACCGCAAGGCCGTCGCCTTCGCCAGGCTCGGCGCGAGCTACACCGGCCAGATTGTCGAGGGCATCGGCTTCGACCGGGGCCGGCTGATCGAAGCCGGCGTCGAGCAGGCCGGCGCGCTGGCCGCAGTCACGAGCGGCGACAACTCGAACATCCTCATCGCCCGCGTGGCCAGAGAGAACTTCGGCATCGAGCGCGTCGTCGCCCGTATCTACGACCCCCGGCGGGCCGTCATCTACCAGCGGCTCGGCATCCCGACGGTGGCCACGGTGGCGTGGACCACGGACCAGGTGCTGCGCCGTCTGATCCCCGACGCCACGCCCGCCCAGTGGACCGACCCGACGGCCAAGGTGTGCCTCGTCGAGCGGGCACTCGCCGATGGCTGGGCCGGCCGGCCACTCGTCGAGGTGGAAGAGATGACGGGCGTCCGCGTCGTGGCCATCAATCGCATGGGCGCGGCGACGACGCCGACCGTGCGGACCGTGGCCCAGGCCGGCGACGTGCTGTACGTCGCCGTCGGAGCTGACCGTCTGGAGGCGTTCGACGCGGTGCTGCGCGCCGGGTCGTCCGTGGCGTCCGGCGGGAAAGGTCACTGACGTGCGTGTCGTCATCGCCGGCGGCGGCAGCGTCGGACGCTTCATCGCCGAGCAGTTGCACGGCGCCGGCCATGAGGTCGTGATCGTCGACAACGACGCCGCCGTCGTCCGCCAGGGTCACCGTTCCGGTGAACCCGAAGGGGTGGAGTGGCTGGAGGGCGATGCCTGCGAGCTGACGACGATGGCCACGGCCGCCGTCGAGCGCGCCGACGTGGTCGCCGCGGTGACCGGAGACGACGAGGACAACCTCGTCGTCTCGCTGCTCGCCAAGCAGGAGTTCGGCGTGCCTCGCGTCGTCGCCCGGGTGAACAACCCGAAGAACGAGTGGATGTTCAACGAGCTGTGGGGTGTCGACGTCGCCGTGTCGACGCCCCACCTGTTGACGGCGCTCGTCGAGGAGGCCGTCAGTGTCGGTTCGTTCGTCCGGCTGCTGTCATTCGAGGGTGGACGGGCCCGCCTGGCCGAGGTCACGCTGGCCGAAGGTTCGCCAGCCGACGGCAAGCTGATCTCCGAGCTCGGCGTGCCCCGCGACGCCACCGTCGTCGCCGTCCTCCGCGCCGAGCGCCTGATCGTCCCGCGTGGCGACACGATCGTGCGGGCGGGCGACGAGGTCGTCGTGCTCGTCACCGACGAGTCAGAAGACGACATGCGCGCCCTCCTCGTGACCCCGTCCTGATGCCCCCACGCCGGTCGTTTCGCTACGGGACGAGGGTGTAGGCGGGGTTGTAGATCACGCAGTGGCCGCGCACTTCGAGGGCGACGCCTTCGAGCACGATGGCCCGACCGTGTTCGATGCCGGGGATGCGCCGGCGCCCGGCGAACACCGCCGTGACCTCGCCGGCGCCGTCGCTGATCATCACCTCGAAGTTGGGGACCCCGTTGCGCGGCGCGTGCATCACGCGCTTGACCTCGCCACCGACGCGCACCGGGACGCGGTGGGGGAGCCGGTCGAGCGGCGTGACGGCGAGGTCCCGGCAGCGGTCCTGGAGACGGGTCCTGTCCAGCTCGGACACCGAGGACCCCAGGCGCTGGCGCAGCGTGCGGTGGCCCATCGGCGTCAACGGTAGCAACGCCGTCGCCGCCGAACGGCCCATCGGCCGGTGCCCGCGGGTCGATAGCCTCGGCTGCCTGTGAAGAGTTCGTTGGAGCCCCTGCCGGGGAACAAGGTCAAGCTCTCCGTCAACATCGACGAGGACGAGTTCGACCGCAACATCGACCAGGCGTTCCGCAAGATCTCTCGCGAGGTCAGGCTGCCGGGGTTCCGGGCGGGCAAGGCGCCGCGCAAGGTGCTCGAGGCGCGCATCGGCGTCGGTCCGGCTCGGGAGCAGGCGCTGCGCGACTCGATCCCGGTGTACCTGGCCCGCGCCGTGCGCGAGCACGACGTCGATCTCATCGCCGCCCCCGAGGTGGAGATCACCGCCGGGGCCGAGGACGGGCCGGTCGAGTTCGACGCCACGTGCGACGTCCGCCCGGATGTCACGGTGCCCGGTTATGCCGGTCTGCGCGTCGAGCTGCCGTCGCCTGATGCCAGCGACGAGGAGGTCGAGACGGCGGCGCGCACCGAACTGCGACGGCACGGTTCGCTCACCGACACCGACCGCCCGGCCGCCGCCGGCGACTACCTGACCATCGATCTGGCCGCCACGCGCGACGGCGAACCTGTCTCCGGGTTGAACACCGAGGACTGGTCGTACGAGCTCGGGCAGGGATGGGTCGCCCCGGACTTCGACGACACGCTCACGGGCGCGTCGGCCGGCGACACGCTGGAGTTCACGACGATGCCGAGCGGGACCGAGGAACCGGCCGACTTCGTCGTCACCGTGACGTCCGTGCAGGAGCTCGTCCTGCCGACGGTCGACGACGATTGGGTGGCCGACAACCTCGGCGAGTTCGAGACCGTCGCCGCCTGGCACGACGACCTGCGCCGGCGCATCTCGACGATGAAGCTCAACCGGGCCCGCCAGGAACTGGTCGGGCGCGTCACCGAGGCACTCGTCGGCCTGGCCGACATCGAGCCGCCGGAGCCGATGGTCACGAGTGATCTGCAGCGACGCGTCGACGGCACCGTCAACCAGCTCCAGTCCCAGGGCATCAGCATGGACCAGTGGTTCTCGGCGACCGGCCAGGACCCGGCCACGTTCATCGAGCAGCTGCGCGGCCAGTCCGAGCAAGCCGCGAGGGCCGATCTGGCGCTGCGCGCCGTCGCCGCGGCCGAGTCGTTGGAGGCTGATGACAGCGACTTCGACGACGAATATCGGCGCCTCGCCGTGCAGATGAACGAGAAGCCGGCCAAGGTGCGCCGGGCCTACGAGGACAACGACCTCGTGCCCGAACTGACGGGGCAGATCCGCAAGTCCAAAGCGCTCGACTGGTTGCTTCACCATGTCGAGCTCACAGGTCCCGACGGGCGCCCGCTCGACCGTGACCTCATTCTCGGCCACGACCACGACGACGACCACGACCACGACCACGACCACGCCGACGAGCCGGAGGAGACCCCCGCGTGAACGTTCAGAACTACCTCGTCCCCAACGTCGTCGAGCAGACGAGCCGCGGGGAGCGGGCCTACGACCTGTACAGCCGGCTGCTCAAGGAGAACATCATCTTCTTGCAGACGCCGATCGACGACCAGATCGCCAGCTTGATCTGCGCGCAGTTGATCCACCTCGAGTCCGAGAACCCGGACAAGGACATCAACATCTACATCAACAGCCCGGGCGGTGACATCACGTCGCTGTTCGCCATCTACGACACGATGCAGTTCATCCGCAACGACATCGCCACGATCTGCCTCGGCCAGGCGGCCTCGGCGGCGGCCGTGCTGCTGGCGGCGGGAACGAAGGGCAAGCGCCTCGCGCTGCCGCACTCGCGGGTGCTGCTGCACCAGCCCCACGGTCATGTCGGCTACGGCCAGGTCACCGATCTCGAGCTGGCGGCGAAAGAGATCCTGCGCATGCGCGACCTGCTCGAGGAGCTGTTGTCCCTGCATACGGGCCAACCGCTGGAGCGTGTGCACTCCGACACCGACCGCGACTTCGTGATGGAAGCGAACGAGGCCCTCGCGTATGGCATCATCGACAACGTGATTGAGTCCCGCGAGCTTGCCGACCGCACCGGCCCGATCCGCTGATCGACGAATCCAAGGCCATCCGGGGAGGGGAACGACAGCGTGGCAAAGTTCGGTGACACGGGGGAACTGCTGAAGTGCTCGTTCTGCGGCAAGTCGCAGAAGCAGGTCCGCAAGCTCATCGCCGGGCCCGGCGTGTACATCTGCGACGAGTGCATCGACCTGTGCAACGAGATCATCGAGGAGGAGCTGACCGAGACGGCCGAGCTCAGCTTCGACCACCTGCCCAACCCGCGCGAGATCCGCTCGTTCCTCGACGACTACGTGGTCGGCCAGGAGGAGGCGAAGAAGATCCTCTCCGTCGCCGTCTACAACCACTACCGGCGCATCCAGTACCAGCAGTCGATGGCCGTCGGCCGGCGCGACGAGGTCGAGCTGGCGAAGTCGAACATCCTCCTGCTCGGGCCGACCGGGTGCGGCAAGACGCACCTCGCCCAGACGCTCGCCCGCCTGCTCAACGTGCCGTTCGCCGTCGCCGACGCCACGGCGCTGACGGAGGCCGGCTACGTCGGCGAGGACGTCGAGAACATTCTGCTCAAGCTGATCCAGGCCGCCGACTTCGACGTCAAGCGGGCGGAGACGGGGATCATCTACATCGACGAGATCGACAAGATCGCCCGCAAGAGCGAGAACCCCTCGATCACCCGTGACGTGTCCGGTGAGGGCGTGCAGCAGGCGCTCCTCAAGATCCTCGAAGGGACGCAGGCGTCGGTCCCACCCCAGGGCGGGCGCAAGCACCCGCACCAGGAGTTCATCCAGATCGACACGACGAACGTGCTGTTCATCCTCGGCGGCGCGTTCTCCGGGCTCGAGCAGATCATCGAGAGCCGCATCGGGCACAAGGGCGTCGGCTTCCACGGCATCGTCAAGTCGAAGTCCGAGCGCGACCCCGGCGAGCTGTTCGCCAAGGTGCTGCCGGAGGATCTCGTCAAGTTCGGGATGATCCCCGAGTTCATCGGCCGCCTGCCGACGATGGGCGCCGTGCGCAGCCTCGACCAGCACGCGCTCGTGCAGATCCTGACCGAGCCGAAGAATGCGCTCGTCCGCCAGTACCAGAAGGTGTTCGAGTTCGAAGACGTCGAGCTGGAGTTCACGGCCGACGGCATCGAGGCCGTCGCCGACCAGGCACTGCTGCGCGGCACGGGCGCTCGTGGACTGCGGGCGATCCTCGAAGAGGTGCTGCTGAACACGATGTACGACCTGCCCGGCCGCACCGACGTCGGCAAGGTCGTCATCGACGAGGCAACCGTGCGGGAGAAGGTCAACCCGACGCTCGTGCCGCGCGAGAGCGGGCGCGCGAGCCGCCCACGCCGCGCCGCCAGCTGACGCAGTCCTGACGCCTTAGCCTCCGCCCGGTGAAGTACGCCGACGCCGTCGCCTATCTCGACGACCACGCCACGTACGAAAAGACGGGCCGCGTGACGTCGCCGTCCCTGACGCCGATCACGCGGCTCGTCGAGGCGCTCGGCGACCCGCACCTGGCGTCGCCCGTGATCCACGTGACCGGCACGAACGGCAAGGGCTCGACGGCGCAGATGATCACCCGGCTGCTGATGGCCCAGGGCCTCAGCGTCGGTACGTACACGAGCCCGCACCTGGAGCGGGTCAACGAGCGTCTGGCCCGTGACGGCGAACCGATCGGCGACGAGGACTTCGCCGAGCAGATCGCCGCCGTGGCCGACCTGGAAGGCCTGACCGGCGTGCGCCCGAGCTACTTCGAAGCGTGCACGGCCGCCGCGTTCCGTTGGTTCGCCGATGTCGCCGTCGATGTCGCCGTGGTCGAAGTCGGACTGCTCGGACGCTGGGACGCCACAAACGTCGTGGAAGCGCAGGTCGCCGTCGTCACGAACATCGGCATGGACCACAACGAGTTCGCCGGGCCGACGCTGTTCGACATCGCCACCGAGAAGGCCGGCATCATCAAGCCGCGTTCGGCGGCGGTGATCGGCGAGCTCGATCCGGACCTGGTGGCCGTGCTGTCGACGCCGCCGGCGGCGACGCGCCTCGTGCGTGGCGACGACTTCGACACGGCCGGGAACCACCTCGCCGTCGGCGGCCGCTTTGTCGACATCCGTACGCCGACGACGATCTACCCGGAGGTGTTCGTGCCGCTGCACGGCGCGCACCAGGGCGACAACGCGGCCGTGGCGCTGACCGCCGTCGAGGCGTTCTTCGCCGCCCCGCTGGCGCCCGAGGTCGTCACCGAGGGGTTCGCCGCCGTGACGATGCCCGGCCGGTTCGAAGTGCTCGGGCACCAGCCGCTCGTCGTCGTCGACGGGGCGCACAACCCGGCCGGTGCCGACACGTGCGCGCAGGTGTTCTTCGACGACTTCCGACCCGATAGCCGGCGGCTGCTCGTCGTCGGCACGTTGCGCGAGCCGACGGCCATGCTGGAGGCGCTGCGGGCGGACGAGTTCGACATCGTCGTCGCCTGCCCGGCGCCCTCGCCGCGCGGCGTGCCCGTCGCCGATGTCGCTCGGGCCGCCGTGGCGCTCGGCTGCGACGAGGTGCTCGCC
>JALZMG010000131.1 GCA_030858325.1 Actinomycetota bacterium
CGGCCAGTCCGTCGGCGTCGAGGCGGTGGAGCAACCGGCCGACGTTGTCGTCAACCGAGGCCACGACGCGCAGGTAGTCCTTGATGAAGCGCTGGTAGCGCCAGCTGATCTCCTCGTCGATCGACAGTCCGTCCGGCGGGAAGGCCTTGAGGTCGGTCCACGGGTCGAGATCCATCATCCGCATCCGTGCCGCCTGGATCACCCCGGGCTTCGTTGCCAAGTCGTCACCGAATGTCGGCGGCTCGGGGACCGTGACGTCCTCGTACATGCGGGCATGGTGGCGATCCGGCTCCCACTGACGGTGCGGCGCCTTGTGGTGGCAGAACAGCGCGAACGGCTCGTCGCCACGGTCGAGGAACGCCAGGCAGTCGTCGGTGATCAAGTCGGTGACGTAGCCCCATCGCTCGACGACACTCGGCGGCTCGCCGTCCGCCCCGCCGACGAGCATCACCGGGTTGTGGTAGTGGCCCTGTCCGGGCAACACGCACCACTCGTCGAACCCGGTCGGGTCGTGCGCCGGTCCGCTGCCGAGGTGCCACTTCCCGAACAGGCCGGTCCGGTAGCCGGCAGCCCGCAGTGCCTTGGGGAACGTCCACAGCGAGTTGTCCATCGGGGTGTCGAGCGTCGTCACGCCGTTGACGTGGTTGTACGTCCCGGTCAGGATCGACGCCCGGCTCGGCGTGCAGATGGAGTTCGTGCAGAACACCGAGTCCATGCGCATGCCGCCGGCGGCGAGGCGGTCGATGTTCGGCGTCTCGTTGATGCGGCTGCCGTACGCGGAGATGGCATGTGCCGCATGGTCGTCGCTCATGATGAACAACAGGTTCGGACGGCGCACATCCACCATGCCGAGTCTGGCCGCAACGCGCAGGCTGCGCAGCAGCGATACGCGGCGATGCCGACCTCGACCTGACCGCACGCGTTCATCCGACCGACGAGGACGTTTCGCCCGTCGAGTGCGAGTGACGCGCCGAAGTGTGACGCCGGCTTGGCGACTTGCAGGTGGTTCGCGGCCGGTTCTGTCACACTTCCTCGACAAACCTCGGGCGCGCACGGCGGCCGCTCGCGTGCCGGCGCGCTGGGTTGCGGCGGCTAGAAACGGCACCGTGAGCCTGCCCATTCGACCCGGCATGACGGTGCCCCTTCCCGGCCCGCTGCACTCGCATCGGGACAAGCTGGTGGAACTGGCCGATCTCGGCTACACCGACATCTGGTCGGCGGAGGCCGACGGTGCCGACGCGTTCACGCCACTGGCGTTAGCGGCGGCATGGGAGCCCCGACTGCGCCTGGGTACGGCCATCGTCCCCGCCTTCACGCGCTCGCCGGCGTGCTTCGCGCAGTGCGTCGCGACACTGGCGGACGCCGCGCCGGGGCGCTTCGCCATCGGCATCGGCTCGTCGAGCAACGTGATCGTCGAGCGTTGGAACGGCGTGCCGTTCGCCGAGCCGTACAAGAAGGTGCGCGACGTCGTGCGCTTCCTGCGCGACGCGCTCGGCGGTGAGAAAGTGGCCAAGGCCTACGACACGTTCGAGGTCCAGGGCTTCCGGCTCAACATCAGGCCCGAGCAGCCACCGCCGATCCTGATCGCTGCGCTGCGCGCGGGCATGCTCGGCCTGGCCGGGCGGGAGGCCGACGGCGTGATCATCAACTGGCTGGCGCCGGAGGACGTCGCCAAGGTCGTCGGTGTGGTCAGCGCCGCAGCCGGCGGCGCCGAGCGGGAGGTCGTCGCCCGCATCTTCGTCTGCCCAAGTGAGAACACGGCCGCAGTTCGCGCCGGGGCGCGCATGGCCATCGCCGCCTACCTGAACGTGCCGGTCTACGCCGAGTTCCACCGCTGGCTGGGGCGCGGCGACCAGCTGCAGCCGATGTGGGATGCCTGGGCGGCCGGCGATCGCAAGGGCGCCCTGGCGGCGATCCCCGACGAGGTCGTCGATGCGCTCGTCGTGCATGGCCCTGCTGCCAAGTGCCGGCGGCGCATCCAGCAGTACTTCGACGAGGGCGTGACGACGAGCAGCCTGGCGATCATGCCGCTCGATCCCGAGTTGTCGCACCGGGAGGCGGTACGCCAGTTGGCGCCGACGGCGTCGTGAACGGCCGGGGCATCAGGCGGCGTGACGGGTCGAGGTGCGGGCGGGGAGCGCGCGCGCTCGACCGCTGAGGGTGGAGCGGGCCTTGCGTTCCGTTGTCACCTGCTCGAGCTGGGCGCGGATGGCCGCGACGTGTGCGAGACCACGGCGCCGGGTCGCCTCGTCGAGGCGGAACTGCACCGGCACCGGGGTCGCCGGGAGGAACGTGAGCTGCTCCGGGTGATCGGTGGTGGCGGGGGAGGTGGTCATGGTCCCCATCGTGACGAGGGGGTGTCACAGCGAAGTCCGTGGACGGACTTTCCGTTAGCGCTCGAGGCCCTTGCGGCGGCGGCCGAGCGCCCGCTCGATCTCCCGCTTGGAGTCGCGCTCGGCGATGGCGTGGCGCTTGTCGCCCTTCTGGCGGCCCTTGGCGAGGCCGAGCTCGACCTTGGCCCGCCCGTCCTTGAAGTACAGGCGCAGCGGGACGAGCGCCAGGCGTTCCTGGGCGATGCGCGCCTGCAGGCGGTCGATCTCGTCGCGGTGCAGCAGCAACTTGCGGCGGCGGTCCGGGTCGTGGGCCCCGACACCGGAGGCGAATTGGTACGGCGCGATGTGCACACCTTCCAACCACAGCTCCCCGTCGCTCCAGCGGGCGAATGCTTCGGCCAGCTGCACCTGGCCCAGGCGCAGGCTCTTGACCTCGCTGCCTTGCAGCACGAGGCCGGCCTCGACGATGTCCAGCACCTGGTAGTCGAAGCGCGCCCGCCGGTTGTCGGCGATGCGCTTCGTGCCGGGAGTGCTCGCCATAGGGCCGTCGAGGCTACCGGCGCGACCCGCCGTGGATAGATTCCGGCGCGTGCTGGAGCTGCCCCAGGCGATCGTCGACGACATCGTTGCGCACGCCGTGGAGGACTACCCGTACGAGGCCTGCGGCCTGCTCGCCGGCCCCGACGGCGGCGACGCGGCCTTCTCGTTCCACCGTTGTCGCAACGCCGCCGGGTCGGCGCGCGTCTACACCGTCGACCCGCTCGACCACCTGCGCGCCGAGCGCGCGGCCGAGGCCGCCGGCCACGAGATCATCGGTGTCGTGCACAGCCACACGCATACGCCGGCCTGGCCCAGCCCGACCGACGTCCGCCAGGCTCCAGACCCGTCGTGGCACTACGCCATCGTCAGTCTGCAGCACGAGCAGCCGTCGCTGCGCAGCTTCCGCATCGACGGCGACGACGTGACCGAGGAGCCGGTAGCGGTCACCACGGGGTAGAATTCCGACAAGACACATCGGATTAGTCAGGCTTCGTCCCGACCGATCCACGAAACGGGAGTCGGGACCGCAGATGACCATCAGCGCGCTGGGCGAGAGCACCGCCGTCAGGGACGTACTCGACCTGATCGGCAACACACCGATGGTCGACGTGTCAGTGCTCTCCCCGAACCCGTCCGTGCGCATCCTCGCCAAGCTGGAGAGCCAGAACCCCTTCGGCTCGGTCAAGGACCGCATCGCCAAGGCGATGATCGAGGCCGCCGAGAGCGACGGGCGCCTGCGTCCGGGGCAGACCATCGTCGAGCCGTCGTCGGGCAACACCGGCATCGCGCTCGCCGCCATCGCCCGTCGCAAGGGCTACCCGATCAAGATCCTGCTCCCGGAGAACGTGTCCGTCGAGCGCCGCCAGATGCTCTCCGTGTTCGGTGCCGAGATCATCCTCACGCCGGGGGCTGAGGGCTCCAACGGCGCCGTGCGGCGAGCCGAAGAGCTGGCCACACAGCATCCTGAGTGGTGCCTGCTCTACCAATACGGCAACGACGCCAACCCCCGCGCCCACTACGAGGGCACCGGCCCCGAGATCTGGCGGGACTGTCCTGAGATCACCCACTTCGTCGCCGGCCTCGGCACGAGCGGCACGCTCATGGGCGCCGGGTCGTACCTCAAGGAGCGCAACCCCGACGTCCAGGTCATCGCCGTCGAGCCACCACTCGGCGAGCGGGTCGAGGGTCTGCGCAACATCGACGAGGGCTACATCCCGCCCGTTTTCGACAACTGGCACGGCCGCCAACTGCTCGACCGCAAGCGGGTCGTACGGCCGCGCGAGTCGATCGAGTGGACTCGCCGGCTGGTCACGGAGTGTGGGGTGTTCGCCGGGTTGTCGGCCGGCGCGGCAATGGCCGGCGCGGCCAAGGTGGCCGCCGAGATCGATTCCGGGACGATCGTGTTCATCGTCGGCGACGGCGGCTGGAAGTACCTCTCCACCGGCGCCTACACCGACGACCTCGACACGGCCGAAGCGGCCGCCGAGAAGGTGATCTACTTCTGACCCTGTCTTCGCTCTAGCGTGGGGCGCCGTGAGCGAGCGAGTCTTCGAGCGAGCGAGCCGTCATGATGGTCTTTTGGCTCGCTGGTGCGCGGTGGAGGCGACGACGGTGGGTTCGTTCACCGATTTGATGGTGCGCCAGTGAGCGATCGCGGTCCGTTCCCGCCGTTTCGGGACGAACCGGGGGGCGACCTGCCGCCGATCGGCGGCGGCGACCCGGATCAGACGCAATGGATGCCGGGCCGACCGGACCCTGGTCCTGAGCCGACCGGCATCATGCCGCCCGTCGAGGGGGGCGGGGCGTTCGAGCCAGGACCGCCGTTCGGCGCCGTTCCTGCCGATGCCGGCGGACCGGGTGGGCCGATCGGTCCGGACGATCCCGCGCTGGAGTTCGAAGAGGAGCCGGAGCCGTGGTACCGCCAGCCCGGCCCCCTCGCTGCGCTGGCCACGGGCATCCTGGCCCTGATCCTGTTGATCGTCGCGCTCGTCGTACTGCTCGGCGACGACGACGGCGACGACGAGCTGACCGACACCAGCCTGCCGCCACCGGTCACCACCTCGACCACGTTGCCGCTGACCGTGGCGCCGACCGCGGTACCGCTCCCGCCGCCGACGGAGGTCGTGGCGACGGAGCCGCCGACGACGCCGGTTCCGGAACCGGCCACCACGCCGGCGACGGATCCGCCGACGACGACCGTTCCCGAGACGACCACGACGGTTCCCGAGACGACGACGACGACGGTTCCCGAGACGACGACGACCACGAGCGCAGCGCCGACGACGACGCTGGCGCCGACGACGACGCTGGCACCGACGACCCTCGCCCCGACCACGACCGACGCCCCGATCCCGACCGCCGCGCCCGACGACACGTCGCCGTGGGACCTGATCCAGGCCTCGCCGTCGCTGACCGAGCTGCGCGATGCCATCGTGCGGGCCGATCTCGTCGAGCTGTTCGAGCGGGCGGACATCACCGTGCTGGCACCCGACAACACGGCGTTCGAGACGCTGCGCGAGAGCGTCGGCGGCGAGGAACTGCTCGACGATCCGGACCGGCTGCGCCCGCTCCTCCAGCGGCACGTCATCCTCCAGCCGTTGACGCTCGCCCAACTCTTCGCACTGGACGAGGTGGAGTCGTCGGAGGGAGAGATCCTGACCATCGACGGCGAGGCGGAGACGATCGAGGGCGCCGAGGTGATTCCCGGGGGCGGCGATCGGGACACTCCGAACGGGAGCTTCCTCCACGCCATCGACCTCGTGATCGTCTGAGATGGCGTCGTACTCGGTCAACGAGGACGCCGTCGCCAACTGCCGCCGCCTGATCGATGCCCGCCAGTATGTGCTGGACAGCGACTGGGGTGACGTCCAGCCGAACGCCGAGGCGCAGAACGCGTTCCTCGCATCGCACACGTGGGAGGAGTACGCGCGCTGGCATCTCGGGCTGACGGACGGCGCCGCAGAGGAGACCAAGGCCCGTCACGCGTTTGTGTACGGCGATCTGCGGCGGGTCCACCGCTCGGCGCTCATCGCCTGCGTCTACCGGGCTAACGAGTGGCGACACAAGGTGGTCGAGCTGGCCGCTCACGACCTCCTGCAACACCTCGACACGAGGTCGGGCTGAGCGCCGCTCACGCGGACAGTGCGGTCACCATCCGGCCGAGTGTGGCGGCGAACGCGTCGCGGGCCGGCGCGTCGATGCGGGCGTAGGCCGGCTCGAGCAACTCGTCGGTCAGCGCCTCGGCGCGATCCCACGCCGCGCGGTCGTCGTCGGACACCGGCTCGGCCTCCTCCCAGCCGAACAGCTTGCCCTCTGTCGGGCGCTTGATCTGGTGGGCGATTCGCGGTGTCACACCGGCGGCGCGGATGGCCAGCAGGTGGGCGCTGCCGCGGGCCTCACGCAACACGGCGCACATGTGCAGGGCCCGCGCCGGTGCGTCGTCCGGTCGAGGCTCGGCGGCGATCCCCGCGTACAACGGCAGCGCCGCCGGGTCGATGGCCGCATCGATCTCGTCGGCCGCAGCGCAGAACGCGTCGAGTCCCCCGACATCGGCAAGCCGGGCTCGCCCGAGGTCGTGGGCGCACGTCAGGTACAGCCGGCCGGCGTCACGCGGCGCCATCTTCGCCTTCGCGCTGTCCCACATCTTCGCCACCAGGTCGGGGTTGAAGTAGCCGAACGCGCTGGCGACGACGGCCGCCTCGACGTCACCGAGCACGCCGCCCCGACCGAGGAAGTAGAAACGGAACCCGTCGAGCCCGTGCTCCTTCCCCGTGGCGATCGTCTCGGGAACGAAATAGAAACTGGCGCCGATCGATCCGATCGCCGCCGTCTGGGCCATGAACTCACGTGTCGTCACGGACGGGACGCTACGCCCCTAGCCTGCTCGCCCGTGGATCGGCCGATCGGGATGTTCGACTCCGGCTTCGGCGGTCTCACCGTGGCGCGTGCCGTGATCGACCTGCTGCCGGACGAGCATGTCGTCTACATCGGAGACACGGGCCGCTACCCGTACGGTTCGAAGCCGGCCGACGATGTGCGCGGGTACGCCCACGAGTTGGCCTGGAGCCTGGTCACCGACCATGACGTCAAGGCCGTCCTGGTCGCCTGCAACACGGCCGCCGCGGCGGGTCTCGACGACTTGTGCGGGGCGCTCCCTGTGCCCATGCTCGACGTCGTCGGCCCCGGCGCCAGAGCGCTCGTCGAGACGACGGCAACGGGTCGTATCGGCGTCATCGGCACGGTGGGGACGATCGCTTCCGGCGCCTACCTGCACGCCGTGGAGGCGGCCGCCACCGGTGCCGGCGTGGAGATCCATCTGACGAGCGCCGCCTGCCCGGGCTTCGTCGAGTTCGTCGAGCGCGGCCAGATCTCTGGCGACGAGGTGACGGTCCTCGCCGAACGACTGTTGGCGCCCGTGCGCGCGGCCGACGTGGACGCGCTGCTGCTCGGATGTACGCATTACCCGTTTCTCGCTCGCGTCATCGGTGACGTGATGGGGCCAGATGTCACGCTCGTCAGCTCGGCCGACGAGACGGCGTTCGCGGCGCGATCGTTGTTGCAGCGGCTCGGACTGCTGCGGCCGCCTACCGGCACGCCGGGCATCCACCAGTTCCTGTCGAGCGGCGACATCGACTCGTTCCGCATGCTCGGCGCGCAACTGCTCGGTCCCGAGCTCAACCACACCGCGCGGTGGATCCCGCCCGTCCGCTGACGGCTTCCCGGTCTCTCGATTCCCGACGAAAGGTCCTTCCTGATGCCCAGACCCGATGGCCGCTCACCGGCCGACCTGCGCCCGATCTCCTTCGAACGGGACTTCACGGAGATGGCCGACGGCTCGTGCCTCGTCACGTTCGGACGCACACGGGTGCTGTGCACGGCGAGCGTCGACGAAGACGTGCCGCGCTGGATGCGTGGGAGTGGCAAGGGCTGGGTCACGGCCGAGTACTCGATGCTGCCCGGCTCGTCGCCGGAGCGTGTGGACCGGGAGGCGGCACGAGGCAAGCAGAGCGGCCGTACGGTCGAGATCCAGCGCCTCATCGGGCGCAGCCTGCGCGCGGCCTGCGACATGGCTGTGCTCGGCGAGCGCCAAGTGGTCGTCGACTGCGACGTCTTGCAGGCCGACGGCGGCACGCGCACGGCCAGCATCTGCGGCGGATACGTCGCGTTGCACGACGCGCTCGCCCGCGTCGTTGCTCGGGGCGGCCTGGCGACGAACCCATTGCACTCCTACTGCGCCGCGGTCAGCGTCGGCATCATCGACGGCACGCCGGTGCTCGACCTGCCGTACGTCGAAGACAGCCGGGCCGAAGTCGACATGAACGTGGTGATGCTGCGCCCGACGGTGGGCGGCAGCGCCCGCTTCGTCGAGGTGCAGGGCACGGCCGAGGGCATGGCGTTCACGCGCGCCGAGTTGGACGAGCTGTTGGCGCTCGCCGAAATCGGCCTGGCGGAGATCGCCGACCTCCAGGCCGGACTCGTCTCGGTCGCGCCACCGGCGCGCTGAACGCAGTGCACACGCTCGTCTGCGCGTCGGCCAACCCCGACAAGGTCGCCGAGATCCGGGCCATCCTCGCCGGCCACGCCACACTGCTGCCGCGCCCGGCCGACGTACCCGACGTCTTCGAGGACGCCGACACGCTGGAGGGCAACGCCCGCCTGAAAGCGCAGGCGATCGCCGGTGCCACCGGTCAGCCGGCGGTGGCCGACGACACTGGGCTGGAGGTGACCGCACTCGGGGGCGCGCCCGGCGTCTTCACCGCACGCTTTGCCGGCGAGGACGCGTCGTACGCGGACAATCGCGCCAAGCTGCTGGCCGAACTTGCCGACGGCACCGACCGTCGAGCGCGGTTCCGCACGGTGGCCATGGTCGTGTGGCCGGACGGGCGCGAGATCGCCGCCGTTGGCGTGTGCGCCGGCACGATTCCGACCGAGGAGCGCGGCGAGCGTGGGTTCGGCTACGACGCCGTCTTCGTGCCAGACGACGGTGACGGCCGCACGTTCGCCGAGATGTCCGAGGCCGACAAGCACGAGCTGTCGCACCGAGGTCGCGCGTTCAGGGCGCTGCTCGACGCGCTGGCGCCACGGTGACGACCAGGCCGCGGTGATCGGAGCCCGGAAGCCCGAAGTCCTCGATCGCCACGACGGACACCTGGTCGTTGACGAGCGCGTGGTCGATGCGCACGAACGGCGGGTACCACCGGTCAGCCGGCCACGATGGTGACAGCCCCCGACCCCAGTCGCGATGGGCCGATCGCCAGCCGGAGGCGACGATCGCCCGCAGTTCGGGGTGGTTCCAGGACGCGTTGAAGTCGCCGATCATGACGGCCGGTCGATCTGCCGGCGGCGACTCGGCGGCGAGCAGCGCCAACTCGGCGCGCCAGGGACCGACCTTGGTCGGTGGGCTGACCGTGTGGACGACGAGCACGCGCACCGTGAAACCGTGCGGCGTCGTCACGTCGGCCGTGATCCGTTCGTGCTGCAGCGGTCGGGCGTAGACCTCGGTCAGCGGGAAGCGGCTCCAGAGCGCAGTGCCGTGGGCCACCGGCCCGGGACGATCGATGCGGTGGGGGTAGCGCTCGGCGAGCCCGGCGACGAGGTCGTCGGCGTGCGCCGGCGTGTACTCGCAGAACGTCAGCACGTCGGCGTCGAGCTTGCGCAGCACCGGTACGCCCCGCGCCATCTTCGCGTTCAGGTAGAGCAGGTTGACGTTGGCGATCGACAGCGCCTCCGTCGACGATGCGGCCGCCGCAAGCTCGTTCCTCGCCGGCGTGCCGGACCGGGCCAGTCGCCCCCGAACGACGCGATCGGCCGTCGACGATGCGGCAATGCGCGGTCGGCCCGCCGTGCGGGCGGCGATGACGAGACCGGCCGCGCCGACGATCGTACCGGTCGTCCCCAGCGGTGTCCGGCGCGGCGAGCCGAGGGTGGTCGCGACGACGACCGGCCATGCCGCCAACGCACTCCAAGGCACGAGCGCCTGCGCGGCGACGGCAGCCTGGCCGAGGAAGCGGGCGCGCCGGCCGGCCACCGTGATCGCCACACTGCCGCCGCCGCCGAGCACGATCGCCCAGCCGACGGCGGCGACCCGCCGTGGCGTCATCCCCATCCGCGCAGATCGATGTCCCAGCGGTCGAGCACCTCGTCGTCGCGCACGAGCCAGGCCACCTCGTGCATGGCCATCGTCGGGTCGACATGCGCTGGCGCGACGCGCACGCGGTCGTCGACGTCCGGCGCCGCCGATCCGTCCGCCGGTGCGAACGTCACGTGCTCGTCACTGCAGAACCACACGGTGCTGCCCTCGACGCTCGGATTGCCGTGGTCCATACCGAGCGCCTTCAACCCGACATCGGCGACGGCGTAGCCGCGGTTGACGGCGATGACCGTCCCGACGACGAACAACGCCTGCTCGAACGGCAGGCCGAGCGTGGCGTAGGCCGTGTCCATCAGGGCGTAGCTGCCGGCCTGTACCTCCGTCACGCCGGTCGAGTCGTGGAAGC
>JALZMG010000164.1 GCA_030858325.1 Actinomycetota bacterium
TTCATGGAGCGTGCCGAGTGACGCGCCGGCATCCAGCTCGGCATCCAGCTCGGCCCGGACGTCCGGCCATTCGCCGGGCAGGTCGAGCCGGTCGAGTACCGCCGTGAGGTACAACCCGGTCCCGGCCACCAACAGGGGACGGCCGGGGATCGTCGGGCGGAAGCGGTCGTACGCGATGCGGTAGTCGACGACACTGAAGGACTCGGTCGGCGCGGTGAGGTCGAGGCCGTGATGGGGCACCGCGGCGCGATCGGCGGCGCTCGGCTTGGCCGTGCCGATGTCCATCCCCCGGTACACCTGCATCGCGTCGACGGCCACGATCTGCGTCCCCTGCACCGCCAGCGCGGCGGCCATCGCCACGTCCGATTTCCCTGACGCCGTCGGGCCGAGCACGACGACGGGCGCCACCACGTCAGGCGCTCGCGGCGACCGCTTCGCGCACGGGGATGATCCGGCGATGGGTGGGCTCGGCGAGCAGCCCGAGGAAGCGACCGGTCAAGTGGTGTGGCGCGGCGCCGGTGACCTCCACGCTGGCGTAGCTCCCTGGCCGCAACGGCGCCGGCGCGGTGAAATGGACGAGGCGGTGCTGACGCGTCCGCGCGGCCAAGACGGCCCGGTCCTTCTTGCTCGGTCCGGCCACGAGCACCTCCTCGACGCGCCCGATGCGGGCACGGTTGGCGGCGAGCGAGCTGCGCTCGACGACGACGCGCAGGCGGTCGAAGCGCTCACCGGCGACGGCCCGGTCGACGAAGCGATCGGTCATCCGGGCCGCCTCGGTGCCCGGCCGCGGGGAGAACATGAACGTGAACGCGTCGTCGAAGCGGGCCTCGGCGGCGACGGCCAACGTGGCTTCGAAGTCCTCCGCCGTTTCAGCGGGGAAGCCGACGATGATGTCCGTCGACACGGCGAGGTCCGGCACCGTCCGGCGGGCCTCGGCCAGGCGCTGCAGGTATCGCTCGGCGGTGTAGCCACGGTGCATCGCCGCCAGGACGCGGTCCGAGCCGGACTGCAACGGGTAGTGCAACTGCTCGCACACCGCCGGCGTCTCGGCCATCGCCGCGAACGTCTCCGGGCGCATGTCCTTCGGGTGCGGCGACGTGAACCGCAGGCGACGGATGCCGTCGACGGTCCCTGCCGCGCGCAGCAGATCGGCGAACAGCGGACGAACCTTCGCCGTCACGTCCCCGTCGCGCCGGGCGGCGAGCTGCAGGTCACGGCCGTAGCTGTTGACGTTCTGGCCGAGCAGTGTGATCTCGGTGACGCCGGCGGCGGCAAGCGCGACGATCTCGGCGACGATCTGGGCGAACGGCCGAGAGATCTCCTCCCCGCGCACCGCCGGCACGATGCAGAACGCGCAGCTGTTGTCGCAGCCGATCTGGATCGTCACCCACGCGTTGTACGACGTCTCGCGCATGGCGGGCAGCGCGGACGGGAACATGAGGTGGTCGTCGAGCACAGCAGCGTCGAGGATCTCGGTGACGGGACCGTGCTCGTGCGACGCGCGCAGGAGGTCGGCGGCGCGGTGCACGTTATGGGTCCCCATGACGACGTCGACGTGGGCGGCCCTGGACCGCACGACGTCACGATCCTTCTGGGCCAGGCAGCCGGAGACGACGATCTGGCGCCCATCCCGAGCGGCCTTCCACGTCTTCAGGTGGCCGAGGTTGCCGTACAGCTTGTTGTCGGCGTTCTCCCGGATGCAGCACGTGTTCAAGACGACGACGTCGGCATCGTCGACCGACGTGGCGGCGACGAGCCCGTCGGCCTCGAGCAGTCCGGCGATGCGCTCGGAGTCGTGCTCGTTCATCTGGCAGCCGAACGTGCGCACGGCGTAGCGGCGCGGGCGAGAGGTGCCGTCGTCCACGAGGTCGGCCGGATCCACCACGACAGCGGAGGCTATCTTCGCCCCATCCGACCGGCCGGGCCGGTTGCCGTCCTCAGAGGCGGGAGCGGATGGCCCAGAGATCGGGGAACATCGGCGTGAACAGGGTCGAGCGCAGGTAGCCGGCGCCGCTCGAGCCGCCGGTTCCCGGCTTGTCGCCGATCGTCCGCTCGACCATCTTGACGTGGCGGTAACGCCACTCCTGGACCCCCTCGTCCAGATCGACGAGGCGCTCGCAGATCTGCGCCGGTCCGCCGTCTTGGCGGTACACGTCGAGCAGCAGATCGTCCAGTTCCGGCCGCCGCCCGACGGGCTCCGTGACGTCCCGCCCGAGCGCCGCCGCGGGTACCGGCGCTCCGTGCGCGGCGAGGTAGCGCAGGAACGAGTCGTAGAGCGAGGGCCTGGCCATTGCCGTCTCCAGCCGCCGCCGGGCCGCGCCGGCGGCGGGCAGCCGCTCCGGGACACGCGCGTCGCGCGCACCGAGCACGGCCTCGAACTCGCGGAACTGCGCCGACTGGAAGCCGCTCGACTCGTCCAGGCGGCCGCGGAACCCGGCGAACTGGCGCGGCGTCATCGTCTCCAGCACGTCGATCTGGGCCACGGCCACCTTCCAGATCGTGAGGATGCGCTTCAGCGTGTGCAGCGAGGGCGCCGTATCGCCGGCCTCCAGCAGCGCCTGCAAGTGAGCCAGCTCGTGCAGCAGCTCCTTGAACCACAGCTCGTACACCTGGTGGATGACGATGAACAGCAGCTCGTCGTGCTCGTCCGAGCGCGGGTGCTGGGCGGCGAGCACGTCGTCGAGGGCGAGGTACGACGTGTACGTCAGCGCCGGATCGGTCACCGCCGGAGCGTAGGCGGACGCATGTCGTGGGTAGCGTGCCGGCCGTGCTCGGGATCCTCGACCTCTCGACCGGTTACCAGATCATGGGCCTGCTGCACGTGATCACCGTCGTCGCCGCCTTCGGGCCGTTGCTCGTCTACCCGACACTGCAGCGGGCAGGCGATTCGGCCGCCGTCGCCAAGCTGCACCTTCGCCTCGTGCTGCCGGCGCTGGTGCTCGTCTGGGTGCTCGGCATGGGCATGGTCGGCATGTCCGACAACGTCATCGAGATGACCCAGACGTGGATCGTGCTCTCGCTCGTCGGCTGGGTCGCGCTGATGCTGGTGAGCTGGTTCCTCGTCCGCCCGGCGATCACCGACTCGGGCGCGGCGGCCAGGAGCAGGCTGGCTGCGGGCGTGGGTGTGACGCATCTCCTGCTCGTGGTGATCATCGCCCTGATGATCTTCAAGCCGGGGTTCTGACCACCGCCGCCGTGCCGGTGGCGGCGAGCAGCTCGTCGAGCAGGGACTGACCGGGCGGCATGAGGCGCGGCTGGCCGGCGAGGGAGGTGGTGGAAGCACCAGTACAGCGGCAACGGTGCGGCGCAGGTCGATCCTGCCGACGCCTCCGGCTACCCGGAGATCGTCGACGCCGTGTCGAGCGTGTTCTCCGAGCAGACGGTGGTGGCGACGCCTGCGGATGCACATGGCGTGCTGTCGCCGACCGGTGGCGATCGGCCGACGAAGACCGTTCCGGTCCGATGACGGCTGTGACACCCACCCGTCATGCTCGCCCCCATGGACGCCATCGTCATCCCGTTCCGGCCCCGCCCGGCGCGCCGCGCCGTCGGAGCTGCGCCCGGCACCGCGCACGCCGCCCGTTCCGCCCGAGCCAGGGCGAGGGGCCGTCCGGCGCCTCCGCCCGCCCCCCCCAGCGGGCGCTGGTCGGCCCCCGCCCACGACGTGCTCGACCATCTCGAGCACATGCTCGACAGTGGCGACCCGAACGTGGCGGGCGAGATCGCTGCACTAGGCCGGCAGGCGGCGGCGCACCTCGCCGCGGCCGCGCCCGACATCAACGATCCTGCGGCCGTGACGGCACTCGCCGGCCGTCTGGCTGCCCTCGTCGTGCGCGCCCGGCATCGTGCGGCGACGGTCCGTCCCGGCACGACATGACGTGCGCCCGGCCTCCGTGACATCTCAGCGTGCGGCTGACGGTGCGTTCGAAGTGCTCGACGATCTTCCCGGTGGCGACGGCATCGCCCCACTTCCCGCAGACCTCGGACCCGACGCGCAGAACCGAGTCGGAGTCGTCGTCGTCAGGCGGCGACGAGTTCGGCGGCGTCGGCGCGGTAGACGGCCAGGTCGTCGAGCGCCGTCAGCCGGGCGAACGCAGGGCGATCTCCGTCGAACAGGTCGAGAAGTGCCATGCCGTCGTCGGTGACGAGCATGACTTCGGCCGTCCGGCGCTCGCCGCGCAGGGTGAACTCGATGATGTCGCCATCTCGGGTCTCGAACTCGTTCACAGGATCCTCCAGCGTCTTGTGCTGATCGTCAACGGATGTCGACGCCAGGCGATTCCCACGGTCATCGCCGTGGCTCGGTGACATCGGACACCGGGTCGCTGAGGATCGGCATGGAAGTTGCATAAACATCAGCGGCGGGCCACGGCGACGACGAAGGACACGGTGGCGGCGATGCACGTGAGGACGCGCGCATGATTCCCGGGCAGCCACTCGGCGAGGTAGCGGTCCCAGGCGGCGGTCGGCACGACGCTGGCCAGGTACAGCCCGCTTCCGGTGAGCGCCGACCAGGCGGCATGGTCGTCGAGACGACCGACGGTGGACACGGCCACGGCGACCGACGCCGCGGCCGTCCCGAACAACGCCGCCATGAACCAGGCCGCCGGTGCGGCGCGGTTGATCGCCTGCATGCGTCGATCCCACGAGCCGGGGGCAGGCCGCGCAACGCCGGCATGACGAACGACGAGAAGGCGAAGTACGCGCCGGCCATGACACCGCTCCCGACGGCGGCGGCGAGGAGCAGCGCCGGGCGGAATCCGTCTCCCATCAGACCCGTGCCTCGACGTTCCACACGCCGGTCGTCGCGGTCTGCGCGATGTAGTCGCCGATGTCGCGTGGCTGGCGCCCGAGGGCGCGCACGACGCCGTCGGTGAGATGGCTGTTGTGGCCGTCGAGGATCTCGGCGAAGAGCTCGCCGAGCATCTCCGCTTCGGCAGTCGGGACGCCGTGGTCGATCGCGCCGGCAACGAACTCGGCCGGCGTCACCGGCAGGTACGTGATCGGCCGACGGACCGCCGCCGTGAGCTCGGCGGCGAGATCGGCGAACGTGACGAGCCGCAGCCCGGTGACCTCGTACACCTGGCCGTCGTGACCGTCCTCGGTCAGCGCGGCCACGGCGACGGCGGCCACGTCGTCGACGTCGACGAACGGTTCACCGACGTCGCCAGCGGGCAGGGCGATGACGCCGTCGAGCACCATCGGCAGGAGGAAGTTCTCGCTGAGGTTCTGCGCGAACCAGGCCGAGCGGACCACGGTCCAGGCCACGCCGGCGGCGTCCGCGGCAGCGCCGACGGCGGCCTCGGCCGCCTGCGCCCGCGATTCACCACGCCCCGACAGCAGCACGAGCCGACGCACGCCGTGCTCGGCGGCGACGTTGGTCAGCGCGACGACGGTGTCACCGGCACCGGGCGCGGCCAGGTCCGGCGAGTAGGCGATGTACATCGCGCCGGCTCCGGTGAGGACGGGCGCCCACGTGGTCGGGTCGGACCATTCGAACGGCGGGTCGGCGCGCCGGGAGCCGATGCGCACGGGCTGTCCGAGCTGGGTGAGGCCGGCGGCGACGCGGTGTCCGGTGGTCCCGGTGCCGCCAATGACCACGGTGGTGGTGGTGGCGGCGGCGGTAGCGGTGGTGGCGGGGGTCGTTGGTCGTGGGTTCGTGGACATGTCCCGATCGAACGCAGACAAGCTTCAGACGATCCATAGCTTGATCGCCAACTTTCATGCGAATTCGTCTACCATCGCCATCGTGGACGAGATTGCCGGCTTCCTCGACGGTCCCCGCGCCCGGCGGGCGTTCCTGCTGCGAGCGACGCTCGACCCGCCGTGGTCGTTGCGCATCCAGGACGAGGCGCCGCTGACCGTCCTGGCGATCGTCAGGGGAGGCGCATGGGTCGTCCATGAGGGCGCGGCCCCGGTGCGTCTCGACGCCGGCGCTGTCGCCGTCGTGCGCGGGCCGCAGGCGTACGTGGTCGCCGACGATCCGGCCACGAGCCCGCAGATCGTCGTCGATCCTGGCGGGGACTGCCGGAACCTCGACGGCGCGAGTATGGCCGAGGTGATGGGTCTCGGCGTGCGGACCTGGGGCAACGCCGTGGACGGCGCCGACGTAATGCTCGTCGGGACGTATCTCACCGACGGCGAGGTCGGCGGCCGGTTCGTCGGCGCGCTCCCCCAGCGCATCGTCGTCCCGGCGGCCGCCATGGACACGCCGCTCGTGGCACTCCTGGCGACGGAGATCGTCAAGGAGACACCCGGCCAGCAGGTCGTGCTCGACCGCTTGCTCGACCTGCTGCTCGTCGCCGCCGTCAGGGCGTGGTTCGCCGCGCCGGGCGCGACCCCGCCACCGTGGTACCGCGCGACTGGTGATCCGCTCGTGGCCGGGGCGATGCGGTTGCTCCACGACGACCCGGCCCGGCCGTGGAGCGTCGCCTCGCTCGCCGCCGCCGTCGGCGCGTCCCGGGCGGCGCTCGCCCGCCGCTTCCACGACGTCGTCGGCGAGCCGCCGATGACATTCCTGACAAACTGGCGGATGGCCCTCGCCGCCGATCTCCTGCGCCAGCCGGCGGCGACGGTCGGTGGCGTCGCCGCCCAGGTCGGCTATACGAGCCCGTTCACGTTCAGCACGGCGTTCAAACGCGTCCACGGCGTCAGCCCGAGCGCCCACCGCGCCGCGGCCGCCGCCTGACCCTCTTCGTCGTCAGCTGTCGAGCTCGATCGGCTGCTCGTCGCCGGCGGTGAACTCGCCCAGCTCCTCGGGCTCGTCACCGGGCTTCAGCCCGGCCGCCTGCAGGACGCGGTCGCTGACCTCGACCATGATCTCCGGGTTGGCGGTCAGGAAGCCCTTAGCGTTCTCCCGGCCCTGGCCGAGTTGCTCACCCTCATAGGTGAACCACGCCCCCGACTTCTTGACGATGCCGAGGTCGACCGCCATGTCGATCAGCGACCCCTCGCGGCTGATCCCCGTGCCGTACATGATGTCAAACTCAGCTTGACGGAAAGGGGGCGAACACTTGTTCTTCACGACCTTGACGCGCGTCCTATTTCCAACAACTTCGGCGCCGTCCTTCAACGTTTCGATGCGGCGAATGTCGAGCCGCACCGAAGAGTAGAACTTTAACGCCCGCCCGCCAGGGGTGGTCTCAGGTGAGTTGTGCACCATCACGCCGTCAACAAAGTAGTTGTGTGTGCCGCCGACTTCCAGATCGAAGCGGTGCATGCTGCGCGTCGGCGGCTTGATGGCGATGTTCGTGATCGGCATGGGCATCAGCACCTGCCGCGGCGGTGCGAACACCGGCTCGACACCGAACTGACCCCGGAACCGTGGTAGCAACTTGTACTCCATCGACGGATGGACGAACGGGGCCACCAGGGCCTGCAACTTGACCGTTTCGTCCTTCGGGAACGTCAGGAACGGGATGCGACGAGCACCTCTGTCAGCCAGTCGGGCATGGATGCCCCAGACATCGGCCAGATAGTCGCGAAGCCGCCGTTGCGATCCGACGTCGAATGCAGCTACGCAGATCTCCGAACGTCCGCTGCCTTCGCGTGTGCGCTCCTGCACCCCCTTTGCCCGGATGGCGAGGGAGCCATCGTCCATGTACCACACCGCGAGCGCCAGCGGCGTGAGTTCCTTCAGGTAGTCGTCGCTCAACACCTTCTTGCCGCCGAAGTACACAGCGTGCCGCAACTCGGCGAGTTCGACGAGCGGCCGGACGTCATGAAAGACGGCGCCCTTGGCGTTTGTCGAGCGGCGGACGCCGATGTTGGCAAACAGCGATGCCTTCCAGTCGCCGTACTCGACCTGCTTGGCACCGTGGCCCCACCGGAATCGAGCACTTGCGCGATGACGGGTCTCGGAGAGGGCTCCGTCGCCCATCAGGCCACCGAGAACGACCTGCCACTGCTGTTCGGACAGGACGTGGGAGACCGACTCCATCACGCGATCGCCGACGATGAGATCACCAGCCGGGCGCCAACCGCCCGGCGTCGAGATCGAGTGGTTCTCCGTGACGCCGAACGCTCTGCGGCCGCGCCCGGACGTGGCCACCGAGAACTGGAGGAAGCGCTCGGCGACACCGTTGTCGAACCAGCCGGTCACCGGCTTGGCGACGAACTCATTCCGTTCGAAGTCGTAGGACATGACTTCCACCGGCAACTTCTGGTTGACGATCGTGCCGATCTTCTCCTGCGTGCCGTCGGCGAGCGTGATCTTGGTGTCGTAACTGAAGCAACCGAAGAGGACCCCGATTTTCTCGCGGAGCTGGTTGATGAAGATGGCGATGGTCTTCGTGCGGTTGAGGTTGGCCGTCAGCTTGCGCAGCGCCTGGCTCATCAGGCGGGCCTGCAGGCCGACGTGGGTGTCGCCCATCTCGCCTTCGATCTCGGCGCGAGGCGTCAGGGCGGCGACGGAGTCGATGACGACGACGTCGAGCGCGCCGGAGCGCACGAGCATGTCGCAGATCTCGAGCGCCTGCTCGCCGGTGTCGGGCTGGGAGATCAGCAGCTGGTCGATGTCGACGCCGATGGCCTTGGCGTAGATCGGGTCCATGGCGTGCTCGGCGTCGATGTACGCGCACACGCCGCCGTTGCGCTGGGCCTCGGCGACGACGTGCATGGCCAGCGTCGACTTGCCGGAGGACTCGGGGCCGTAGATCTCGGTGACCCGGCCCCGCGGCAGGCCCCCGATGCCGAGCGCCAGGTCGAGCGACAGCGCCCCGGTCGGCACCGACTCGATGGCCATCGTGGTCTTCTCCCCCATCCGCATGATGGAGCCCTTGCCGTACTGCTTGTCGATCTGCGCCAGCGCCATGTCGAGCGCCTTGTCGCGGTCCGTGCTCATGCTCGTCTGCCTTTCACCACGTCTGCGTGGCTGTCGAGTTGTGAATCGGGTGTCGGCTCGGTGGCGACCCTACGGAGGGGGTGTGACAGCGAGCTCGGCGCTGGATGGGACCTGTGGCCACGCCGGCCGGGGCCGGCGAATGACACGAGTGTAATAGCGAACAATAGTTCGGGCAAGGACCTGCGCCGCGAAATTTGCGCCGCGCGGCCGCTGGCGGCCGCCCCGTCGGCCCGGCTGGAACGAGCCCGCCGGTCCAGCCACACTGTCGGTCGTGACGAGCCCGTTCGACCTGCGCAACGTGACGATCCACGGCCATGACGTCGGCTACCGCCGCGCCGGCGACGGCGACGGCGAGACGGTCGTGCTGATCCACGGTCTCGCCGGCAGCTCGCGGACGTGGCGTGGCGTCATGCCCTCGCTCGCCACGACCCACGACGTCGTCGCCCCCGACCTGCTCGGCCACGGCGACTCGGCCAAGCCGATGGGCGACTACTCCCTCGGCGCCCACGCCAGCGGGCTGCGCGACCTGCTCGACGCGCTCGGCGTGCAGCGGGCGACGATCGTTGGGCACTCCTTCGGTGGCGGCGTGGCGATGCAACTCGCTTACCAGCATCCGGAGCGCTGCGGCCGGCTCGTGCTCGTCGCCAGCGGCGGGCTGGGCCGCGAGGTCAGCTGGCTCCTGCGGCTGGTCACCCTGCCCGGTGCGGCGCAGCTGATGCCGCTCGTCTTCCCCCGCTGGCTGGCCGAGCGCGGCAACAGCCTCGGCCGGGTCATGAGCCGCCGTGGGTTCGAGGCGCCGCGCCTCGGCGAGATGTGGCGGGCCTACTCGTCGCTCGCCGGGACGGAGAACCGCAACGCGTTCCTGCGCACGATCCGCACGGTCATCGAGCCCGGCGGCCAGTCCGTCAGCGCGCTCGACCGGCTGCACCTGGCTGCTCACCTGCCCACGCTGGTGGTGTGGGGCGAGCGCGACGAGATCATCCCAGTCGCCCACGCGCACGTCGCCCACGGGGCGATCCCCGGCAGCCGCCTCGAACTGCTCGAGGGCCTCGGGCACTTCCCGCACACCGAGGCGCCCGATCGTTTCGTCGCCGTGCTCGCCGACTTCCTGGCGTCCACCCGCCCCGGCGTGCCACCTGTGCTCGATCAGCAGGATGCCGTCAGCGCACGGCGGGCGGTGCCGCGTCGTCGGCGGTCGGCGGCCGCATCGCCAGGTCCACCGCCTGCCAGAGCGTGTAGCTGACGGGATAGACGAGGATCGGCAGCACGACGGCGCCGACGCCGAGCACGATCAGCAGCGTGACGACGTCGATGTCCGGCAGCGAGAGCAGCACACCGACGACCATCGCCGCGATCAGGCTGCTGAGACAGACGACAGCGCTGATCGCCATGGCTCCGAGCTCGAAGCCCTCGTAGCCGCGCCGCCATTCGATGCCGCACGTCGCGCAGCGGTCCTGCTTCGCGAACCAGCCGGTGAAGAACGCCTTGCGGCCCCCACACCACGCGCAGCGGCGCCGCAGCCCGCGCCACAGCATCCTCGGCAGCGACGGGCGGGGCACGGCGGCAGCGTACGGT
>JALZMG010000206.1 GCA_030858325.1 Actinomycetota bacterium
CTGGCGCATGTCGACCAGGTCTTCGTCGCCGTCGGGGCGCGCGAACTCGGCTTCGGTGACGCGCTGCTGGCGATGGCGACCGAGTTGGCGCGCTCGCGGAACGTCGCCGTCCTCGAAGGACATGCGCTGCCGGGTGACCGGCAGACGAAAAACCTCTACGAGCGGGCGGGGATCACGGCCCGCCTGATCACCGTGTCGACGCGCCTCAGCGTCCCTTCCACTGCGGCGCCCGCTTCTCGATGAACGCAGCGAGACCCTCGCCGAGATCCTCCGAGCGCATGACCGTGCCCATCGCCCGGTCCGTCATCGCCCTCAGTGTGTCGTCGTCCTCGTAGGCCGCGGCGCGCACGACGGCCCGGCTCTCCCAGACCGCCAGCGGTGCGCTCTGCGTGATCTGCTCGGCCAGCCCCTGCGCCTCGGCGTCGGCGGCACCGGGCTCGACGAGGCGGGACACGAGGCCGAGCGCGAACGCCCGCTCGGCGGGGATCGGCTCACCCGTGAGGATGGCCTCCATCGCCGCGGCCTGGCCGATGGCTCGTGGCAGCCGGAAAAGCCCTCCGGCGCCCGGGACGAGGTTGCGCTAGACCTCGGCCAGCCCGAACGCGGAGCGGGTGGTGGCCACGACGAGATCGGCGGCGAGCACGATCTCGCATCCGCCGGCCGTGGCCAGCCCGTCGACGGCGGCCGTGACCAACGCTTGTGTGCGCACATACGTCGACTCTCGACGTATGTGCTCACACAGACGATGAGTCGACCGCGGGAGCTGAGTCCGAAGCCGCAGCGGCGTCGGGCGCCGAGCCGGAGGTGTCGCCAGAAGGCGAGCCACCTCCATCTTCAAGAGCCTCTTCAGAAACCGCGCCCACCTCAGCGGCGGACGCGTCGCCACCCGTGGCGGCCGGCGCCGCGTCGGAGTCGTCGCCACCAGGCGACCCACCTCCCTCCTCACGAGCATCTTCAGCAACAGCCGACACCTCGGCGGGCGAGCTGTCGCCCGTGCGCGGTCGATCCGGTTCGCGGCGCGGCGGTCGGGGCCGTGCTGCACCGGCCTTTGCGGAAGCACTGGCGGCTTCCTTGCGCGTGATCGGACGCAGGGGCTTGGGGACGTGGGCGTTGGCCGGCACCTCGACTCCGAACAGCGTGGCGATCTGGGGCAGGAGCGGTCCGAGCCGCTTCACGGTGGCCAGCAGTTGGTCGCTGCGCGCCTCGGGGACGGCGGCCGGCGTCACGTGCGACCGGATCGGCGAGAACGCCGCCGCCTCGAGCACGGCGATCCAGCGATCGGGCGCGTCGAGCGGCGCCAGCGCGGCCGTCGTCGCCTCACCGAGCCGCGTCGCCAGCGCAGCCGGGAACGGGACGCCCGCCTTCGGCGGCTGCGACGACAGGCGCAGCGCGCGCACGACGCGACCGACATCGAGTGCCAACTCGACGTCGGCGAGCCACAGCGTCAGCTCCTCCTCCTGCTTCGTCACCAGCGCCGCCTTCAGCTCCGTCGCCAGCTGGCGCGTCGACTCATCACGCGCCACGAGCGCATCGTCGGCGGCAGCGACGACGCTGCGCAGGTCGCGCAGATCCAGGTGCTCCATCTGGCGCACGGCGGCGTCGGCACGATCGAGCCACTCAGCGACGCGCAGGCGGGGGATCATCTCCTCGGCCATCTTCAACACGGCGGCCTCCGGCATCTCCGGCTTGCCCTCGGCCTTCAAGCGCTTGTTGTCCTCGCGCAGGCGCTGACGGACGGCGGCCATGCCCTGGACGGCCAAGTCGGCGATCGGACGCTGCTCCTCGGGGAGCGAGGCCAGGACCTCCGTGCGATGCTGCTTGCCGGGTCGCAGGCGCTTCGGCTTCGGACGCTGGGGGACCTCGGGGGGTGGCGTGAAATGCGGGCGTGGCGGGCGCGCCGGGCGCCGCTGCGCGCCGCCGTCCGCTCCGTCTGCGACGGGTCGACCCTCGTGATCGCCGCCCCGGCGCTCCGGCCGCGGACGACGATCACCGCCACCGTCCCGACGG
>JALZMG010000228.1 GCA_030858325.1 Actinomycetota bacterium
CGCGCTTCATCTGGTGCTGCGACGCCTTCAACATCCCGCTGATCTTCCTGGCCGACGTGCCGGGCTTCATGATCGGCTCGGCCGTCGAGCGCCAGGGGATCATCCGCCACGGGGCGAAGATGGTCACTGCGGTCAGCGAGGCGACCGTGCCGAAGATCTCCGTGATCGTGCGCAAGGCCTACGGCGCCGGGCTGTACGCCATGTCCGGTCCTGCGTTCGCGCCGGAAGCGACGATCGCCCTGCCGACCGCGCGGATCGCCGTGATGGGCCCGGAGGCGGCCGTCAACGCCGTCTACGCGAACAAGATCGCGGCCATCGAAGACCTCGAGCAGCGCGCCGAGTTCGTGGCCGAGCAACGGGCGATCTACGAGACCGACGTCGACCTGCTGCGGCTGGCCTCCGAACTCGTCATCGATGCCATCGTCGAGCCAGAGCAACTGCGCGACGACCTCATCCACCGCCTCGTCCTGGCCCGCGACAAGGACCGCCACTTCGCCGACCGCCGCCACGGCGTCCCCCCCGTCTGATCCATCGGAGGGTTTCCGTGCAGCGGAGGGTTTCGTGCGGGGATGCCCCGCCCGAAACCCTCGGGTGCTGCGAAACCCTCGGATGGGCGTCGGCCAGACTGGGGCGGTGACGGGGTTGGCGCGCGGCGAGGTGTTGTGGACGCCCGGGCCAGAGGCGGCGTCGACGATGGCGGGAGGCTTCGCCGCCGCGCACGGGTTCCCCGACTACACCGAACTCCACGCCTGGTCGGTCGCCGAGCCGGAGGCGTTCTGGTCGGCGGTCACCGAGTTCACGGGGCTGCGCTGGCGGCAGCGGCCGGCGCGCATGCGCGACGGCGACGTCATGCCCGGTGTGCGCTGGTTCCCGGGCGGCACGCTCAACTACGCCGAGCACGCGCTCGCCGCCGCGGCGATGCGACCAGATGACATCGCCGTTGTCGCCCACAGCCAGACACGTGAGCCGTCGACACTGACGTGGTCGCAGCTGGCGACGGCGGTCGCCGCGGCGGCGGGCGGGCTGCGCCGGCTCGGCATCGGCCCCGGTGACCGCGTCGTGGCGTACGCGCCGAACATCCCCGAGACGCTGATCGCCTTCCTCGCCACCGCCTCGATCGGCGCGATCTGGTCGAGCTGCGCCCCCGAGTTCGGCGTGCGCTCGGTGGTCGACCGCCTGGCGCAGATCGAGCCGACCGTGCTCGTGGCCGTCGACGGGTATCGCTACGGCGCCAAGGACGTCGACCGCGCCGGCGAGGTGGCCGCCATCGTCGCGGCGATCCCGAGCCTGCGCCACGTCGTGCACATCGGGTACCTGCGCCCGGAGCGAGCGACGCCGACGTTCGGCGCCGACGGTCGGGTCACCGCCGTTCGTTGGGACGACCTCCTCGTATCCGCTGCCGCCGGCCGACCGCTGCAGTTCGAGGCCGTGCCGGCGGCCCACCCGCTGTACGTGCTGTTCAGCTCGGGTACGACGGGGCTGCCGAAGGCGATCGTCCACGGTCACGGCGGCATCGTCGCCGAGCACCTGAAGGTGCTGGCGCTGCACCAGGATCTCGGGCCGCAGGACACGTTCTTCTGGTTCACGACGACGGGCTGGATGATGTGGAACTACGTCGTCTCCGGCCTGCTTGTCGGGGCGACGATCGTGACGTTCGACGGCGACCCTGCGGCACCGTCACTGGACACGCTGTGGGATCTCGCCGCAACGACGGGCACGACCATCTTCGGCGTCTCGGCGCCGTTCCTGATGACGTGCCGCAAGGCCGGGCTGCATCCCTCGCCCGGCCGGCTGCGCTGGGTCGGCTCGACCGGTGCGCCGCTGCCGGCTGCCGGCTACCGCTGGGTCCACGACGAGCTCGGCGTGCCGGTGTCGTCGATCAGCGGCGGCACCGACGTGGCCACGGCGTTCCTCGGCTCGTCGCCGCTGGTGCCCGTACGGGCCGGGGAGATCTCCTGCCGCGCGCTCGGCTGCGCCGTCGAGGCGTTCGCGCCGGACGGCACCGTGCGCCCACCCGGGGAGACCGGCGAGCTGGTCATCACGGCGCCGATGCCGTCGATGCCCGTCGGCTTCTGGGGCGACGACGACGGCTCGGCCTACCGGGCCGCGTACTTCGACGAGTTTCCAGGTGTCTGGCGCCACGGCGACTGGATCACGTTCGCCGCCGACGGGGCGAGCGTCATCACCGGGCGTTCCGACGCCACGCTCAACCGCGGCGGCGTGCGCCTCGGGACGAGCGACTTCTACGCCGTCGTCGAGCGGTTCGACGAGGTCGTCGACAGCCTCGTCGTGCATCTCGAGGACGAGGCCGGCACCGGCGGGCTCGGCGAGCTGCTCCTGTTCGTCGCCACCGCCCCCGGCGTGATGCTCGGCGACGAGTTGCGCAACCGCATCGGGCGAGCGCTGCGTTCGGAGTTGTCGCCGCGCCACGTCCCCGACGCCATCGACGCCGTGCCGGCCATCCCGCGAACGCTGTCCGGCAAGAAGCTGGAGGTGCCGGTCAAACGGATCCTGACCGGCACGCCAACCGAGATCGCCGCGTCATCCGGCTCGCTGGCCGACCCCACGTCGCTTGACGCGTTCGCCGAGCTTGCGCTCGAGCGTCGCGGGGGCGCTCAGTCGGTGTAGTAGAC
>JALZMG010000256.1 GCA_030858325.1 Actinomycetota bacterium
ACCAAGATCCCCTTGGCCGGCGAGCGATTCAGGGGGACCGACTCGATCGTCGTCAGCGCACCGTTCGACGGGGCCGAGATCGGGCGCGTCCCGTCGTGCACTGCCGCCGATGTCGACCGCGCCGTCCGGTCCGCTCGGGCGGTGCTCGACGGCGGGCCGCTGCCGGCGAGGCAGCGGGCCGCCGTGCTCGACAAGGCCGCCCAACTGCTGGCTGCGCGGGTCGACGAGTTCGCGTCGATCATCGCCAGGGAGGCCGCCAAACCGATCAAGACAGCACGCGTCGAGGCAGAGCGGGCGGTCGGCACGTTCCAGTTCGCCACCGCCGAGGCGCGCACGTTGGCCGGCGACGTCGTCGCCCTCGACGCCATCGCCAGCGGCGAAGGCAAGATCGGCTTCACGATGCGCGTGCCGATCGGCGTGGTCGGCGCGATCAGCCCGTTCAACTTCCCGCTCAACCTCGTCGCCCACAAGCTGGCACCGGCCATCGCCGCCGGGTGCCCGGTGGTGCTCAAACCCGCCAGCCAGACGCCGTTCAGCGGCGTCGCGCTCGCCGACCTGCTGATCGGGGAGTGCGGCCTGCCTGCCGAATGGCTGCACGTCGTCACCGGAAGTGGGGCGACCGTCGGCAACGCGCTCGTCGATCACGACGACGTGGCGCTGATCACGTTCACCGGCTCGCCCGACGTCGGCTGGGGCATCCGCGCGCGGGCGCCGCGCAAGAAGGTCGGGCTCGAACTCGGCAACAACGCCCCGGTCATCATCGAGGCCGACAGCGACTGGCGCACGGCGGCGACGAAGATCAAAGCGGCCGGTTTCTCCCACGCCGGGCAGAGCTGCATCTCCACCCAGCGCGTGCTCGTGCACGACGACATCGCCGACGACTTCGTCGAAGCGCTCGTCAAGGAGGTCTCGTCGCTACGCGTCGGCGACCCGATGGACGAACGCACCGACGTGTCCGCGCTGATCTCGGAGCGCGAGCGCGATCGGGTGGCGGCGTGGATCGGCGAGGCCACCGCCGGCGGCGCCACCGTCGCCCACGGCGGAACGCTCGATCGCAACGGCGTGCTCGTGCCGACCGTGCTGACCGACGTCGTGCCGTCGATGAAGGTGTGCGCCGAGGAGGTGTTCGGTCCCGTCGTCGCCGTGGCCACCTACACCAACCTGGAGGACGCGCTGCGGGTGGCCAACGACACGCGCTATGGCCTGCAGGCGGCGATCTTCACGAACCACGTGGGGACGGCGATGCGCGCGTTCCAGGCGCTCGACTTCGGCGGCGTGCTCGTCAACGAAGTGCCGACGTGGCGGGCCGACCAGCAGCCATACGGTGGCGTGCGCGACAGCGGCAACACGCGCGAGGGCCCCGCCTACGCCGTCCGCGAGATGACCGAACTGAAAATGATCGTGCTGTCGCCATGACGATCGCACCTCTGCACGAGAACGTTCTGGGCGCGAGTCGTCTCAGATCTGCGACAGATCGCGCGCAGAGAGCGCCTCGTCGGTCGTGACACTGCGCTGGGGGGTCCTTGGGGCCCGCTCGCGGATCCACCGCCAGCGGCTGCGGCCGGCGTTCGGGCTTTCCGGCGAGCGCATCGTCGCCGAGGCGTCGCGGCGCGGCGACGACATGGCGAGCTACGACGAGGTCGTCGCCGACCCGAACGTCGACGCCGTCTACGTCCCGCTGCCCAACTCGCTGCACGCACCGTGGGTCACCAAGGCGCTGGAGTGCGGCAAGCACGTGCTGTGCGAGAAGCCGCTGACACTGGACGCCGAGGAGACCGCGGCGCTGTACGCCACGGCAGCTGCGTGTGGACAGCACCTCAGCGAGGCGTACGTGTGGCCGCATCACCCGCGTGCCCAGAAGCTGCTGGAGATCGTGGCGGCCGGCGAACTGGGTGACGTGTTCGCCCACCACGGGGTGTTCCAGTACCTCGTCGGGCGCGACGACGATCACCGGCTGGACGAACGCGGCGGCGGTGCGCTGTTCGACGTCGGCATCTACTGCCTCGGGCCGGCGCTGATGATGAACCCGCCGGCGGGCGCCGGACGCCTGGCCGCCACGGGGAGACGCAACGACGCCGGCGTCGACGTGGCGATGACCGGGTGGGTCGAGTTCGCGCCCGGTCGATCGGCGACGTTTGCCGTCTCCTGCGACGCCCCGCCGCGACGCAGCCAGGAAGTTGTCGGGCCCGACGGCATGGTGCTCATCGACGCACACGTGCCGGGCCCCGATCGCCCCGGCACGCTGGTGATCAACCGTCGCGACGGTGGCCGCGACGACATCCCGTTCGCCGGTGCCAACGCCTACGAGCGGATGATCACCGCGTTCGTCGCCGAGAGCAGAGGCGAGGTCGAGCCGCGCTGGCCGGCGGCGGCGTCGCTCCGCCTGGCCAACCTGCTCGCCGCGCTCCACCGCTCGTCCATTCCGGCCAGCGCCGGCTGAATCACCGAGCGTGAACTGAAGGTCCTCGAGGCGCCCGATCGATTCGTCGGACGCGCCGATGCTGCCCCGATGTGCACCGTCGACCATCAAGGCGATCCCTGCCCCGTGACGTCCAGTACGTCGATGCAGGTCCGACACAGCACCGAGCCCGCAGGTTCACCCAGCTCGACGGCAGTGGCCACGTCGCTCATCACAGCGTCGATCCGCTCGGGGGTCATGGAGCGCCCTCGCACAGTTCGCCATCGGCGGCGATCGGTCCGGGGCCGGGGGGTGAGCCCCGGGCCGATCGTCCGCTGGCCGGCGGTCAATCGTTGGTGTGGCACGGGCGTTAGTGGCGCACGAGCGCCTCCTCGTCGGCTACCGCCAGGAGCGGCATCACGGTCACCGCTGGTGCCCTGGCCACGACCGCTCTCGGTTGCGCCACGACGACGTCCTCGCCGAGCGGGGACGCTCCGCGTGCCGGCGCGATCGTCATGCCCCTGCTCAACTCGGCGCTGCAGACGACGGTCCATCCAGGGCCATCGGCGACGGCAGCGGGCACGATATCGATGCTGATCCCGAGCACCTCGCCATCGCGGACGCGCCGATCGAGCGGGGCGCTCAACCAACCCACCCC
>JALZMG010000297.1 GCA_030858325.1 Actinomycetota bacterium
GGCCATGGCGGGCGGCGACGAGCGCGCGTCCCCACGCCGCCGATGCAACCAGCCGCGGGTTGTCCTGGACGTAGCCGAGGTCAGTGACCCTGCGGAAGCGAGCCTCCGCGCTCTCCAGGCGATTCGCGTTGTAGAGCGTGAAGCCCTCCATCAACACCGTCCACGCCCGCTCGGCGTCCGCCAGCTCCGGCGTGTCCAGGAGCTGGCCCAGGAGGGTCAGTGCCTCGTCATAGCGCCCAAGGGGGACGAGGGCGCCGACGGCGAGGTCGCTGCGTGCGCTCCGTGCTCGCCCGTGCTCGCCGCAACCCTCCCACGCCGAGCCGGCGACGTGCCAGCACTCGACGGCGCGCTGCAGGTCGGCGCGGTGATCCGACGTGGCTGCACATTCGGCCAGGACCTCGTACGCCCGCGCGTATGTCCGCTCCTCGCCGGCGCCGATGTCGACAAGTGTCTGCTTGGCAATGCGTACCGCGTCGTCGACGCGCCCCTCGGTGATGCGTGCACGGGCCGCTTCGACCTGGACCCGGTGGCGAACGACGGCCGGGGCCCCGGCAGCCAGCTCGACGGCCCGGTCGATGTCGGTCGCGGCCTGGTCGATCTGGCCGAGCAGGCGGGACGCGGCGGCGCGCAGCAGGAGCAGGGCGGGCTCACGCTCGGTCGTCGTGCCGAGGCGAGCGAGCAGGGCGAGCAACGCGCGCGGATCGACGGTGTCGGTGAACGACTCGGTGAACCCGGCCAGGCGCTGCGCCGCCCGGTCATGGAGCCCGGCCTCCAGCAGCAGGCTGACCGCCTCCAGCGGGCGCCCCCGATCGGCGAGTTCGCCGGCCAGTTCGGCCGCGGGAGCAGTCGCCAGCGTGGCGCCACGGAACGCACCGGCCATCGCCAGATCGATCTCGCCGGTCACCAGCCGCCGCAGCGGCACGCCGGCGACAAGGCAGCGCTCGATGAAGCCATCACCGGCCAGCCGATCGAGCAGCGGTCGCTCGATCGCCGGGACGCGGGCAACGAGCGCGAGCATGGCCACGTCCGGCGGGGACAGCTGGGCCTGGGCCGCGGTGCCCGCCGAGCGGGTCATTCGCGAGGCGATGGCCACCGGATCGGCGGTGACGTCCCTGGGGGCCTGGTCGAGCGCGGTGGCGACGAGGTGGATGCACCCGTCGGCCGTCTCGATGACGCGCGCGACCATTGTTCGGTCAATGCCTCGAAGCAGATCCTCGGCGTCCTGAAGCAGGTCTTCGACCGTCACGGCGAGTGCTGCCGAATCGAGGACGGTGCCGTCCACGAAGCGCACGGCGTGGTGGACGGCATCGGGGATCATTCGCCCGGCGATGATGATGCGATGGTCGGCGTCGGTCTCGGCGGCGTCCTCGACGAGTTCCACGAGCCGCGCAACGTCGTCGCCGTCGAGCAGGTGCGCGTCGTCGACGACGATCGGGCGGTGGGTGTCGGCGGCGTCCAGAGACGCCAGGGTGCCGCGCAGACGGAGCGCCTGGGGACCCGTGACGCGACGGGCGAGCCACGACTTGCCGTACCCGCCCGGCGCCTCGAGCAGCGCGACGGTGGGCGCGCCAGGCCGCCGCAGCCGTTCGACGAGGGCCGTCCGGGACACGCGCACTGGACGTCACGCTAGCGATCACCAACCCGCAAGCCAGGGACGTGGCATCCACCTGCCCCCTGCGACGGGTAACTTCGGCGGCCGTGGGTCAGCTGGTCGCGGTCACCGAGAAGGCGAGCACGTCACCGGGTGTCGTCCGCTTCGAACTCAATCGGGCGCTGACGGGGATGGGCCACGAGTACTTCGGAGCGACCGCAGAGGCGTTCGGGCCGCGGCCGGCGGCGGAACTGGCCCGCCGGTTGTTCGCCACCGGCCGAGTGGCGGCCGTGCACGTGTACGCGAACATCGTCACCGTCGAGCTGGCCAAGGGGGAGTCGTCGGCGGGTCTCGGCGACGTGGTCCGCAATCTGTACCGCTACTGGCACGCAGGAATGCAGCCGCCGACGTTCGACGATCTGCAACCGGAGGAGGAG
>JALZMG010000401.1 GCA_030858325.1 Actinomycetota bacterium
CCGCTGCGTCGAGCGCGTGCCGCACGACGCGCTGCCACGTCACGGCCATCACGCCGATCGTCAGGTGCGCCGACGCCGACTCGATCGTCTCCGCGGCGTGCGGGAACCCACGCGGCAGGTACAGGCAGTCACCGGCGCGCATCGTCAGGTCGAGCGACGGGGCACCGAGTTCGTCGAGCGTCGGCATCGTCACCGGCGCAACTGCGCGCACGGGTTGACGTGTGCGCGCCAACGGCTCCCAGACACGCCACCGCTTGCACCCGTCCAGCTGCACGACGAAGACGTCGTGGTAGTCGAAGTGGACGTCGAGCCCGCACGCCGCCTCCGGCGAGAGGTACGCATTGACCTGCACGGGATGATCGAGCGCCAGCGCGAGGTTCGTGGCGCAGCGGCCGAGCGCAGGATCGGTGAGTTGCAGACCCTGCAGCACCATCGTCGCCCCGGCCCGGTGCAGTTCGAGCACGCGATTGGGCTCGATGACGTCGTCGATCGTCCGCTGGCCGACACCGGCCGGGCGACAGTAGGACGACGGCGCCAACGTCGTGCCGTCCTGGACGAGGCGAAAAGCTGGTGTCCGAACGTGCCGGGTCAGCGCATCCGACCAGAGTGCCTCTGCGGTCGGGAACGCGCACGGGGAGCGTGGCAGCAGCCGCGCCGACGTCCACAACGGCCGCCGGAACAGGTCGCCGGCAAGGAACGCAGCGGGCTCGGCGACCAGATTGCCGAGCCCGGGAGCGTCGTGGTGGGGAACCCGGCACGTCACCCAGGCCGGGGTGCTCACAGCGAGCCGGTCGTCAGGCGTCTCCACCGTCCGCGTCGCCGCCGTCGCCGTCGGCCCCGCCCTCGGTGCCTCCGTCAGTACCACCATCACCACCGTCGGCGCCGCCGTCACCGTCGCCGGATCCTGCGCCGTCGCCGTCGCCGGCGCCGTCACCGGCACCGTCTCCGTCCATGGTCACGACCAGCGTGTCACCCGGTTCCCACTCCGTCTTGATGTTCTCGTTCGTGATGCTCATTCGCCGCACCGTAGCCCTTGCGCCGGAGACCCCGCCCACCCCGGGCGGTGCGCCGTACGATCCGGGGCGTGACCGATCACGCGCCCGGCACGCTCGTCCTGCTGCGCCACGGGGAGAGTGACTGGAACCGGCGCAACCTGTTCACCGGCTGGGTCGACGTGGACCTCACCGAACGCGGCGTCGCCGAGGCCACGCGTAGCGGCGAGCTGCTCGTCGAGCACGGGCTGCTGCCCGACGTCGTCCACACATCGCTGCAGATCCGCGCCATCCGCAGCGCCGAGTTGGCGCTGGCGGCGGCGGGTCGGTCGTGGATTCCCGTGCGCCGGTCGTGGCGCCTCAACGAGCGGCACTACGGCGCGCTGCAGGGCAAGGACAAAGCGGCCACCCTGGCCGAGTTCGGCGAGGAGCAGTTCATGCGCTGGCGGCGCTCCTACGACACGCCACCGCCGCCGCTCCCCGCCGGGGACCCGTTCTCGCAGTTCGACGATCCGCGGTACGCGTTCCTGCCGCCGGAGGCGCGGCCGCGCACCGAATGCCTCGCCGACGTCGTCGCCCGCATGCTGCCGTACTGGTACGACGCGGTCGTCGACGACCTGCGCGCCGGTTCGGTCGTGCTCGTCGCCGCGCACGGCAACAGCCTGCGCGCGCTGATCAAGCATCTCGACGGACTGTCCGAGGACACGGTTGTCGGGCTCAACGTGCCGACTGGGATCCCGCTGCGCTACGACCTTGACGACGACCTGCGGCCGATCAATCCGGGCGGCCGGTACCTCGATCCCGACGCCGCTGCCGCGGCCATCGACGCGGTTCGGAATCAGGGCCGTTGAAGATGGTTTAGAGTCACCGCCATGGCCAGCAAGAAGGCATATGTCGACCACCTCCGCAACGTGCCGCTCTTCGCCGGCTGTACGCGCAAGGAACTGGAACGGATCGCCAGATCGGGTGACGAGATCACGATGACCGCAGGAAGCCTGCTCGTCGACCAGGGCCAGACCGGGCGGGAGGCGTTCGTCGTCCTCGACGGCGTCGTCAGCGTGAAGCGCAACGGGCGCAAGGTTGCCACGCTCGATCCGGGCGCCATCGTCGGTGAGCTGTCGTTGCTCGACCACGGTCCGCGCACGGCCACCGCCGTGTGCGACACCGACTGCTCGCTGTTCGTCATCTCGCAGCGCCACTTCCTGGCCGTGCTCGACGATGTTCCGACGATCGGCCACAAGCTGCTGGCCAGCCTGGCCAGCCGCATCCGCGAACTCGACCGCGCCTATTACGGCTGAGCGGGCCGGGTCGCGGACATTCCCAGCATCGAGCACGGGCGCGCCCCTCTCAAAGTTTCGGGTCGCCCAGCTGAGGCGGCTCGGGCGGGCACGTCCAACTAGGTTTCGCCCTACATGAGCGCGGCGACGGAGACGACGGACACCACGGGCACGACCGACACGACCGACACGACCGACACGACCGGCGCGGCGCCGGGGCGGCTGCGGCCGCACCACTTGGCGATCGGGCTGGGAGTAGGCATCGCCGTGTTCACGGCGATCTCCGGCATCGTCCCGTTGATCACGGACTGGCACAACGACAACGAGGTCCATCGCGAGGTGTTCCTCAACGTGCCCGGGCCGTTGAAGCTGGCGTTCTACACGATCATCCCCGTCATGCTCGTCTGGGGGGCGTTCCAGTTCGCCGCCCGGATGAAGAACTGGGAACGGGGCGCGCCGGCACCGAGCCGGCGGACGACGGCGAAGAACGCCAAGCGTCGTTTCGGCGACTTCCGCGCCGGCGTCTACATGCAGACACTGCTGCGCGACTCGGCGGCCGGGCTGATGCACTCGATGATCTATTTCGGTTTCCTCGTGCTGCTCGGCGTGACGACGGTGCTGGAGATCGACCACCAACTCCCGGAGGACTTGAAGTTCCTGCAGGGCCGCACGTATCAGGCCTACGCGTTCGTCGGTGACGCCGCCGGCGTCGTGTTCCTGGGCGGCATCGTGTGGGCGCTGGTGCGCCGCTACGTGCAACGGCCGTACCGCATCCGCATCAAAACCCGCCCCGAGCACGCGCTGATCCTCGGCACGTTCCTGGCCATCGGCGTGACCGGCTTCGGCGCCGAGATGTTCCGCATCGCGTTGCAGACGGCGGGTGGCGAGAACGTCGCCTACGAGGAGTGGAGCTTCGTCGGCTACCCGCTCAGCCGGCTCGTCGACGGATCGTCGGTCGCCACCTTGGAGACGTGGCACCTGTGGTGGTGGGTCGGCCACGTCGTCGCGTTCATCGCCTTCCTCGCCATCTTGCCGCTGACGATGCTGCGCCACATGTTCACGTCGCCGCTGAACATGTACTTGCGCGATCACGACCGTCCCAAGGGCGCGATGAAGCCGATGCCCAACCTCGCCGAGACCGAGCTGGAGACGTTCGGTGCTGCGGTCGTCGAGGACTTCACGTGGAAGCAGCTGCTCGACACGGACGCGTGCACCATGTGCGGCCGCTGCACCAGCGTCTGCCCTGCCCACGCCACCGGGAAATCGCTCGATCCGCGCGAGATCGTCCTCAAGGCCGGTGAGGTGATGGCCGCCAGTGGTGACCCGGTCGTGTCGCCGCCGATCGGCACGGACGCGGAGATCACGATCAGCGCCAACTCGCTGTTCGAGCGGATCACGCCCGAGGAGATCTGGGCCTGCACGAGCTGCAAGGCGTGTGACGAGATCTGCCCCGTGAACATCGAGATCCTCGACAAGATCCTCGACATGCGGCGTTACCTGTCGCTGATGGAGTCGAACTTCCCGAGCGAGCTGGGCAACGCGTACCGGGGCATGGAGAACCAGGGCAACCCGTGGGGCATGAGCCAGGGCGACCGGGCCGATTGGGCCAAGGGGATGGACGACGTGCACATCGTCGATCCCGGCCAGCCGCTGGAGGCCGAGTACCTGTACTGGGTCGGTTGCGCCGGAAGCTTCGACGACAAGAACAAGCGCGTGACCCAGGCGATGGCCAAGCTGCTCCAGCGGGCCGGGATCGACTTCGCCGTGCTCGGCCCCGCCGAGATGTGCACCGGTGACCCCGCCCGCCGTTCCGGCAACGAGTACATCTTCCAGATGCTGGCC
>JALZMG010000421.1 GCA_030858325.1 Actinomycetota bacterium
GGCATCGACCGCGCCGAGCTGTTCGACGAGCACCCGTGTCATGTCTCCCGCGAGCGTGACCTCCGGACGAAACGAGGCCGGCCGAGCGCGACGCGACGTCGGAGCGACGACCACCACCGAGCGAGGCACCAGGGCGTCGGACTGCACGACGACGCCGTACCGCTCGCCCTCCTGCTCATGTCCGACACCCTTGGGGACCTTGAACCGGTAGACGTCACCCCGCTGCACGCATCGACTCCATCAGCGACGCCACCGCGAGCATCTCGGCTCGATCGGCTTCGTCTGCCTCCAACGCCGCAACCTCGGCCGCCAGCTCGTGGCGCGCACGCATCCGTTCTGCGGACGCCAGGAGCGACGATCGGATGGCCTCGGATCGGCTGATTCCGGTAGCTTCCAGCATCCGTAGCGCCCGTTCTGCATCGTCATCGAGTCGGACCGAGATCGCCTTCGCCACGATGGCAGTATGACAGGACGTCATACCGATCACAACCGGATGAAATGGCGCCGAATGCCCGGTCCGGCGCTTTGTGGCGGCAGCACGCCGCCTGTCGCTGACCGGGCGGACACACTGGACCCGACGCCTATCCGCTCGAGTCCTCACCACCGGACTCGACGAGTGGCGGGCCGTACGCTCGCGGCCGTGTCGTCGCTCGAGCAGCTGACGTTCCGTGCCTTCCGCGGTCCCGAGGACTACGCCGGCATGGCCGCCCTCATCAACGAACGCGTCGCCGAGCAGGGCGAAGGCGAGCCCACCACGGCTGACATAGTCGCCATGAACTACGCCCACCTCCAGCGCAGCGACCCGACGAAGGACATGATGATGGTCGTCGATCCGGACGACCGACTCGTTGCGTACACACGAGTGGCCTGGAACGATGTCAGCGAGGGGTATCGGGCCTACCACATCGTCTTCCACGCCGTGGACGACATCACCGGCCTGGCCGATCGCATCCTCGAGTGGGGCGTTGGCCGGGCGACGGAGATCGCAGGAGCCGATGAACACGCCGACCGGCGCATCGTGACGTGGTCGGCCGACGGTTCCAACGACGAGAGCGCGATCCGCAATATCGGAGGTTTCGAGGCGTCCGCGTGGTCGGCCGTGATGGTCCGGCCCCACCTGCGCAACATCCCTGACGCTCCGCTTCCCGCCGGCGTGGAGACCCGGCCGGTCGAGGACGGGCACCTGCGTGCGATCTGGGAGTCCGACATCGAGGCGTTCCGCGACCACCACGGCTATGTCGAGCAGGACGAGACGGATTGGGAAAGGTTCCGCGAAGGGGGGCACGCCACGGCGCTCTGGCGGGTCGCGTGGGCCGGCGGCATCGTCGTCGGCCAGGTCCGGACGCGGGTCAACGAGGGCGAGGCCGAGGTGCGTGGCCGTCGGCGCGCATGGACCGAGGACATCTCGACCCGGCGCGAGTGGCGGGGCAAGGGCGTCGCCTCGGCGCTCATCGCTTCGAGCCTGCGCCAGCTCGCGTCGCTCGGTTTCGACGAGGCCGTGCTCGGCGTCGACCTCGACAACCCGACCGGCGCGCTCGGCGTCTACGAGCGACTCGGTTACCAGGTCGTCCTGCGTGTGACCGAGTACGGGCGCCGGCTCTGAAGGTATCGGCGCGCCTGACGACCAGCTGGCCTCGTCCCGCCAGGCCCGCTCGTTGTCCGGCGACCGCCGCCCGTGGGGTGCCAGAACCCGAGCACGTCATGCAGCCAGGTCGTATTCGTGGATCAGTCCGCCGGGCACGTCATGTTGGACGATCTGGTCGAGCGCCGCTGACGCGCTCTCGGGACACTTGGGTCGTGGCTGCGGTGGCATCAGTCCGAGGGCTCGATGAGGTCGGTGTCGGTTGTGATGCTCGACGAACTCGGAGAGGACGCGGTGGAGATGACGCGGTGCGACGATCAGTAGGTGATCGCGGCACTCGCGGCGGGCGGTGCCGACCCAGCGCTCGGCGCAGGCGTTGGCGTTTCGGAGCGCGGACCGGGGTGCGCACGACGTGGGCGCCGATTGAACGCCGGACGTCGTCGAGGGACCGGGTGAAGTTGGTGTCGCGGTCACGGATCAAGTGACGCAGCACGGGTCCCCGTTGGTCGCACGACATGGCGAGGTTGCGGGCTTGCTGGGTGACCGCCGGTCGGGTTGGTCGTGATGGCGCACAGGTGGACCCGTCGTGTCTCAGGTTCGATGAAGAACAACACGTCGTAGCGGGTGAGTCACACCTGTCGACGGAGAAGAAGTCACAAGCGACGATGCCCGCGGCCTGTTGGCGCAGGAACGAACGCCAGGTCGTGGACTCCCGGCGCGCAGCGGGGTCGATGCCGTTGGCCCTAGCACCCGTCGGATCGACGACGCCGACACTTGGTAGCCGAGGCCACCGAGGTCGCCCTTGATGCGCTGGTAGCCCCAGCACGGGTTCTCGACGGTCAGCCGCACGATCGATGCCTGCACCTCGCCAGGCACCGGCGGACGTCGCGTCGCGGTGTTGGGGTAGGTGCAGTGTCGCCCGGACGATGCGGCGATGCCAACCGAGCAGCGTGGCCGGTGTAACGGCGAACACCGACCACCGGCGACGGGGTAAGAGACGGCTCAGTGCCGCGAGCAGGGCCCGGTCCTTGGGCTCGAGGCGCCCTCTGGGGTGCTGGCGGCGGAAGATCTCGAGGTCGTGGCGCAGCACGAGGATCTCCAACTCCTTGGCGTCGCATGACCGCAAGCACAACAGCAGCAGTTCCATGATGCGCCGGCCGGCCAGGTACACGAAGGACCAGATCACGACGACAGGGCTCCCGACGACGGTCGACAAGAACTGGGGACCCGTAGCTTGATCGTCAGGCGTCGCGAAGTCCCCGGTCAAAAGGCGTGGACGACTTCTGGCACCCCACGGGGCATGCGGCCTTCACCCTGGCTGCTCCGCAGGCCGGCCGGTCCGAAACCCGGAGCGGTGGGGTGGTGGCAGCCGAGCCATTGACAGGCGCGGAGCGGCTCGCGGC
>JALZMG010000478.1 GCA_030858325.1 Actinomycetota bacterium
CGCCATCCGTGGGAACTGGCGCGAGCGCGCTTCTTTCGCGCCCGGGTCGGCGAGCATGCGCACCTGGCCAGTGTCCGGCGCGTGCTCGACGTCGGCGCCGGCGACGGTTGGTTCGCCCACGAGCTGCGCGACGATCTGCCGCTCCAGGCGACGATCGTGTGCTGGGACATCAACTACCGCTCCGAGGATCTGGCGATGCCGACCGGCCCAGGAATCGTGCGCACCAGTGAGCCGCCGCCCGGGACGTTCGACGTGGTGACCGTGCTCGACGTGCTCGAGCACATCGACGACGCCGAGACGTTCCTCGCCGACGAGGTTGTTGCGCGCATCGCCGGTGGCGGCCGTGTCGTGTTCAGCGTGCCCTCCTATCAGCGGTTGATGTCCGACCACGACCGTCTGCTGATGCACCACCGCCGGTACAGCCCGGACGAGTTCCGGTCGCTGATCAGCCGCCACCTGCGCATCGTCGCCGCCGGATCGCTGTTCACGTCCCTCCTCGCGCCGCGCCTCGTCGCCGTCGGCCTGGAACGGCTCGGCCGGCATCGGGAGCTGTCGGGCATCGGTGCGTGGCGCGGCGGGCCGGCACTGACGACCGCACTGACCGGAGCGTTGAACGCAGATGCGCGACTCGGGCACTTCCTCGCCGAGCACGGGATGCGCCTTCCCGGACTGTCGACCTGGGCGGTGGCGACGACGTACGGGCCGCAGGGGGCGTCGTGACCACGGACGGATCGAACAGCCGGACGGCGATCGTCGTGCCGTGCTTCGACGAAGCCGCCCGCCTCGATGTTTCCCGCCTGCTCGACCTCGGCCGCCTGGCCGGCGCCCTCGTCGTGGCCGTCGACGACGGGTCCACCGACGCCACGGGCGCACTCTTGGCGGTCGCCGCCGGCGAGGCGCCGGCGTCGCTGACGGTCGTCACGCTGCCGGCCAATCGCGGCAAGGGCGAAGCCGTCCGAGCGGGAATGCGCGCGGCCCTCGACGGCGGGGCGGTGATCGTCGGGTACTACGACGCCGACCACGCCACGCCGGAGGCGGAGATGGCCCGCCTCGTGGCACTGCTCGGCGACCGTCCCGACCTGCACGTGGTGCTCGGGGCGCGCGTCGGCCTGCTCGGCCACGACATCGAACGCAGCCTCTGGCGCCACTATCTCGGACGGCTCTACGCCACGTTCAGCAGCGCCGTGCTCGGCCTCACCGTGTACGACACGCAGTGCGGCGCCAAGGTCTTCCGCAACAGCCCCGCGCTGCGATCGGCGCTGGCGCAGCCGTTCACCGGCCGCTGGTCCTTCGACGTAGAGCTGCTCGGCCGGCTGGCTCGAGACGGCGTGCCGACGGCGGCGTTCCTGGAGGTGCCGCTGCAGGCGTGGACTGACGTCCACGGCAGCAAGCTGCGCCCTCGCGGCGCGATCAGCGCGGCGGTGGACCTGGCCCGGGTCTCCGTGAAGCTGCGCCGGTATCCGTCCGGCGATCAGGACCGCGGTCGCTCGAACAAGCCGACCGTGTAGGTCTGGGCGCGATCGCTGAGCTCGGCATAGCGCAACGCGGTGTCCGCCATGGCAGGGTCCAGCTCGACATAGCCGTCGCGGATCAGCATCGTCAGCATCCCTGCAGCCTCCGGACCGGTGCCCACGCGGCCGGGCGAGATCACGACGTCAGGCACGTCGATGCGGCCGGCCGCGCGCGCGGCGCGGCCGGCGTCGTTCAGCCGCAGCCCGGTGCGCAGGAGGTCCTCGAACAGCGCAACGGTGACGGCTTCCAGCTCGGTTCGTTCGGCGACGTCGAGACCGTCGACGAACGCCACCGTCTCGGCGTCGGCAGGTGGATCGAGCGCGGCGGCACCTTCGAGCAGGTCGAGCTGACGGGTTTCCGTGCCGTCGGCCCGCCGCCGCTGACCCATCTGCCCGATCATGCCCTCGTCGTCGACGACGACGTCCACCCCGTTGCGGGCCAGCGCGGCGATCACCGGCCCGCTATAGGGCTCGGCGAAGCGGATGCCGGTCATGTCGAACACGACCGGCCCGGACGGTGTGTAGTCGTCGAGCTGGTCGACGAGTGCGACGACGGTCGGTTGGTAGGCACGGCTCGCCGTGGGTCCCTCCAGTGCGGCGTACGTCGGAAGCGCCGCCGCCGCAGCCACCGTCGTCGCCACGGCTGCCGCCCCGAGCGCGAGCTGCGGGCGGCCCGCGCAGCTGGCGACGGCGAACAGCGCGCCGGCGAGCACGAACGTCGAGATCGGCCACAGCCAGCGCATCTGGTGCGGGCTGACGCCAATGGCGTTGACTGGCGACAGCACGAGGGCGACGATCGCCGAGGCGACGGCGACGGCGGCGAGCGCGGCCAGCGTCCCCGTCGGCCGGTCGTTGCGCCGTTTGGCGACAGCGACGATGGTGGTCAGCACGGCCAGGACCACGACGAGCCCGATGACCGCCAGCGCAAGCTCGGCGACCCGTCCCTCGGCGAGGTCGCGATCGGCCCCGGTGCCGACGATCCCCGTCGCCTCGATCGTCGAGCTGTACGACGCGCGAGTCCACCACGGCGGCAACGCGACGACCGACGACACGAGTCGGGTCCCGAGCCGCAGCCCGACGCGGTCGCCGACGTCGCCGCTGCTCGTCAGCAGGTTGGCCAGGTTGCCCTGGCCGCTGAACTGATCGATCAGCGGCTGCAGCCACGCCAAGACCCCGACGGCGGCGGTGACGGCGAGGGGGCGGCGCCACGGGGTGGCGATGC
>JALZMG010000483.1 GCA_030858325.1 Actinomycetota bacterium
TCGTGTCGGGTGCCTCGCCCCGCCGGATCGGGTGTCGTCGGGTGGCGGGGTTCGGGGTTCGGGTGCGCAGCGGTTTCCGGGTTATACACCTTTGCAGGTTCCGCCTGCGGCGGAACCTGACGCCGGCTGGGCGCCCGACGCCGCTCCTGCGTCAGCGAGCGACGAATGGTCCGCCCGAGACGAGCAGGAGCCGGCTACTCGGTGGGCTCTTGGTACTGCCTGACGCGATCGCGCTCGACCACCGCGTCCAGGTCGATTCGCCCAGGACGTTCGCGAACGCGCAGCACGATGATGCCGGCGGTCGTCGCCGGCGGGAACCGGATCGGATTGGCGAAGTCAAGGTCGAGGGTCACGAGCGCCCGATGCGCGCTGGCGGCTGCGTCGAGGACGTGCGGGTCGGCGGCACCGGAGAGGTTCTCGTCGTGGACGGTGTCGACATCGTGGCCGGCGCCGCGGAGTACGTCGATCCATCGGCGTCCGAGGTTCTCGTCGAGCTTGAGCTTCACGCAACGTCGACGTAGCGGCCGACGCTGAGGCGCGCCCCGTAGGCGAGACACGCACGCACGTCCTCCTCGGAGAGCTCCGAATAGTCGGCGAGGAGGTCCTCGATCGTCATCCCATCGGCGAGGAACCCGAGGATCAGCCCCACCCAGATCCGCGTGCCGCGGATCGTCGGCTTGCCGAAGCACACGTTGGGATCGATCGTGATCCGCTCCAGCAGATCATCGGTGGCCATGTCGCAACTGTACGAGCTGCGCGGTACGGGCACGCGGCTGGGACCGAGGCGACGAGGTTTCGTGACGGGCGAAGCTGCTTCGTCTGCGCCGCACGTGCGTCGCGACGGGACCTCATCGACGCTCGACATGGCTCGTGAGCTGGTCTTTCGCGTGAACAGTCACGAGTCTGCAAAGCCCTGAACCCGGGTTCGATTCCCGGCGTCGCCTCCAGCTCTCTGACAGTGACGACTCGACCTCGTGCTTGCCCTCGCCCACAACGACAATGACGTGCATGTTCTCATCCAGTCGGTGAGGAGCACGACCTCCCTCGTCTGCTGACGATCACGATGTGTTCGATCTCGGCAAGCGCGAGGAATCAGGTCAAACGGAAGCTGCTCATCGGACCACTTTTCCGGTGACAGCCATCGGCCGCGCCCCTCGATCACGCCGTCGCATCGACGCGACGCGACGAGCGTTCCACCGAGACGACCGCACCGTCTTCGATCACGAGACGCGCCGCGCTCACCGAGACGTCGCCCGTGCCATCGATCAGGTTGCGGCCGGGGGCCTCTGTGTGAGCACATACGACGGGGATCGACGTATTTGCTCACAGAGAACGTCGAACGAACAACGGTGCGCGGGGTCGTGGTGCTCGATCTCAATACCATCGCGGGCGTGACATTCGACTGGGTCGGCATCGTGGAACGCGAAGGCACTGCGCTGGGGGATGCCGCAGCGGCGGATCCCACGGCACCGGTTCCCGCAGCGTCGGGGTGGGACACGACCGAGCTGCTACGCCACATCGGCCTGATCCACGCCCGCACCAGCGTCATCTTGCGGACCGGAACGATGGAGCGCCCAGCGCGCAGCAACGGGATGCTGCCCGAACCGCCCGCGGGCGATGTTGTCGACTGGTACCGGGCGACGCTTGCCGAGCTCCTCGCTGACCTTCGCCAGATCGACGATCGCAACCGGCCGGTGTGGTCGTTCTCGCCGGCCCACCAGCGGGCGGGGTTCTGGCTGCGTCGGATGGCCCACGAGACGACGGTGCATCGCGTCGACGCCGAACAGGCCGTCGGGCGGCCGGTCGCGCCGATCGACGCAGCGTTCGCCGTCGACGGAATCGACGAGGTCCTCTCCGTCTTCGTCGCCACGTTCTCCGCCGATCGCTCGCCAGGTGACGGTCGCACCGTCCACCTGCACTCCACCGACGCCAAGGGCGAGTGGCTGGTGCGCTTCGACCGGGGCGCCGCCGTCGTCGACACCGGTCACGCCAAGGGCGACGCCGCTGTGCGCGGCCCGGCCGGCGATCTACTGCTCTGGTTGTGGGGTCGCCGGCCGCTCGACGAGTTGGAGGTGTTCGGCGCGCGCGACGCAGCCGAGGCACTGCGTGGTTTGACGACGTTCTGACCGACCGCGGGCGGTGCCGGCTTCGTCCTCAACGGCGCCAAGTCGAGCTGGTGCGCCAACGGGTGGTCGGCCGACCTGTTCGTCGTGATGATCAGCGTCGACCCGGCGGCGGGGATGGACGGCACGGACATCTTCCTGATCCCTGGCGACTGGCCCGGCGTCGTGCGCGGCAAGCCGATCTCCAAAGTCGGCCTGCGCGCGCTCAACCAGACGACATCACGTTCGTCGACTGCGAGGTGCCCAAGGAGTTCCTGCTGATCCCGCCGGGCGGCGCACTACCAGCGCGTGCTCAAGCAGGGCTTCGTCGGGCCCCGGCAACCTGTCCGTCGGCACGACGGCGCTCGGCGTCGCCCAGGCTGCGCCAGGCGGCGTGGCGCTTCGGCGAGGGCCGGCTCGACATGGCCGCCATCTACGGCGCCCGTGTGACGGCCTGCGAGACGGCGGCCACGGTCACCCAAGACATGGTGTACCTGCACGATGCCAACGGCATCATGCGCGAGTACGTGCCGGAGAAGCTGTGGCGCGACGCCCAGCCGCTGCAAATGGCCGACGGGTCGACGGACATCGTCAGCATGCAGGGAGCGTCCTATCTCACGGGCGTCATGCCGCGCTGACCCGCGAGGATCGAGTCGGTCCGGGGGGATCACCCTGGCCGCCCAGCTCGACTTCGGGCAGCCCCCGTGTGGTCTCGGAGCCGACGACGCGCAGGTCGGAGGCGAACGCGATCTGCGCACGGCGCCTTGCGCGAACGGCGTCAGCCCGCCGGCGGCGGGGGCACGACGATCGATGCCGCTGCCGAAGGAATCGCCTTCACCGGCGATAAAACGCAGCGCACCGTCGTGTCGGCGACGAGTTCGGCGCCCAGCCGGGCCAGCCGCTGCCACATCTCCGGCACCAGCGCGTTGGCGCTCCGGCCGGTTCAGCCGGACGTGGGCGATGTCGCCCGTCCGCCGGTGCTCGATCAGCGCCACGGCGGCGACTCACCCCGCCGCATCAGCGGCGCCGGACGCAAGGATCGTCGTGCCCTCGCCGAGCACACCGAGGAGGATCAACTCGACGTTCTCGCGCAGGCTGCGCTCGGCGATCGGCTCGATGATCGAGCGCAGGCTCGTGATGCCCAGATCGAACTCGGCGTGGAACGACACCTCGGCTCCCTCGTCGCGCGGGCGCACGCTCCACGAACCGGCGAACTCCTCGAAGTCGCCGTCCACCTGGCTGAACGTGATCGTGCCGGCGGTGCGGTCGAGCTGGTCCTCCTCCGTCCACATCAGCACGCCGTCGCGAGTCGACCTCCCAGCTCGACCGCAGCCGATCGTCGGCGAGCCGCTCGACGGACACGCTGCGGACCTGGGCGCAGATCTCGGCATAGCGCTCGAACTCAGCGAGCGCATCGAAGGCGTCGCCGGGGCGCAGATGGGGCGCCTCGGCGCTGACGTCGACACTCGACATCACGTGCTCCCGACCGGTGACGGCGCGCGCCGGCGCAGGACGGCCGCCGCCTCGGTGAGGGCGTCGAGGAGCCACGCGACCTCGCCGTCCGTGAGGATCGCCGGCGGGGGTCAGGCGCACGACGCGGTTGGCGTTGAGCGAGTGCGACACGACCACCCTGCGGTGCAGGAGTTCGAAGACCAGCTCGCCGGCCAGCTCGCCGCTCGCCATCTCGATGCCGATCAGCAGGCCGGCGCCGCGGACCTCGCGCACCTGCGCGCCGATCAGGTCGGCCAGTGCCTCACGGACCGCAGGCAGGAGGCGCGTGCCCAGTGCGGCCGCCCGCTCCACGATGCCTTCCTCCTGCATCGTGCGGATCGTCGCCGTGGCGACCGCCGACGCCAGCGGGGACCCGGCGAACGTCGAGCTGTGGAGGAACGGATCGGCATTGAGACCGGCAGCGGTGCCGAGCAGCACCTCGTCATCGACGCCTCGATCTACGACGGGTTCCTCGCCGAACTCGTGGCGGTCGGGACGCACGTCGTGCCGCTCGTGCGTAGCGCGGAGTTCGTGGCGACGGCGTTCCTTCCGCAGGGCGCCCTGCGCATGGCCTACATCGGGCAGTCGGCGGCCGTGATCGCCGCGCACGCCGGGCTCGACGCGCTTGATGGCTGCCGGCTCGTCGCGTTCGAGGCCGAGGCCGAGGAGGGCGGTGACGTCGGCGGAGCTGGCGCCACCGAGCGGCTGGCACCAATCGTCACGCTGTACCGGACGGCCCGCTGCCGTCGAGCTGTGCCGGCGCCTGCTCGACCACGACGGACG
>JALZMG010000497.1 GCA_030858325.1 Actinomycetota bacterium
CCGACTTCTACCGCATCGACACCGCGCTGGTCGCGCCACAGCTGCCGACGGCTGACTACGCCCTGCGCATCTTCGGGATGGTCGACAACGAGATCGAACTGTCCTACGAAGAGCTGCTGGAGCGGGAGATGATCGAGGTCGATGTCACGCTGACGTGTGTGTCCAACGAGATCGGGGGACGCCTCGTCGGCAACGCCCGCTGGCTCGGCACGCGCCTCGACGATCTGCTCGCCGAGGCCGGCGTGCAGTCGGGGGCCGACCAGGTCGTCGGCCGGTCCGTCGACGGCTTCGAATGCGGGTTCCCCGTGTCCGTCGCCACGGACGGCCGCGACGCCCTGGTCGCCGTCGGCATGAACGGCGAGCCGCTGCCGATCGAGCACGGGTTCCCCGTTCGCCTCGTCGTCCCCGGCCTGTATGGGTACGTGTCGGCGACGAAGTGGTTGACGGAGATCGAGCTGACGACGTTCGCCGACTTCGATCACTACTGGCTCAAGCGCGGGTGGGCGCAGGAAGCGCCGATCAAGCTGATGAGCCGTATCGACACCCCACGCGGCCTGAGCACCGTGCCGGCGGGCACAGTCGCCGTGGCCGGAGTGGCGTGGGAGCAGACCGTCGGCATCGAAGGTGTCGAGGTGCAGATCGACGACGGTGAGTGGCAGCCGGCCGAGCTTGGCGAGGCGCCGAGCGACGACACGTGGGTCCAGTGGGTGCTGCGCTGGGAGGCCGAGGCCGGCCGTCACAACGTCCGTGTCCGGGCCATCGACAAGAACGGCGACATCCAAACCGACGAGCGTGCCGAACCAATTCCTGACGGTGCCAGCGGCCATCACCAGATCGTCGTGATCGTCGAGTGATTGCCAGTGCACCGTTTCGTGAACAAACACAGCAAAGGAAACCCCCCGATATGAGGACCACCAGAAGCCGAGCCCGGTACGGCGCCATCGCCGCCGTGGCCGCACTCTCACTTGGCGCCGCCGCCTGCGGCGACGACAGCGACGACACCGCCGACGCGCCGATGGACTCGACGATGGACGAGACGATGGACTCGACGATGGACGAGACGATGGACTCGACGATAGACTCGACGATGGGCAGCGGCATGGACGGCGAGATGATGGAGCCGTCCGGGCCCGGTTGTGCGGCCGTTCCGGCCGAAGGTGACGGCAGCTTCGAAGGCATGGCCGACGATCCTGCGGCCACGGCCGCCTCGGCGAACCCCGAGCTGTCCACGCTCGTCGCTGCCGTCGACGCCGCCGGACTCGTCGACACGCTGAACGGCGACGGGCCGTTCACGATCTTCGCCCCGGCCAACTCGGCGTTCGAGAAGATCCCGGCCGAGGATCTCGATGCGCTGCTCGCCGATCCGACGGGTGCGTTGACGGACATCCTGACGCTGCACGTGGTGCAGGGTGAGCAGATGTCGAGCGCCGATCTCGCCGAGGCCGGAACGGTCACGGCGATCGCCGGGGAGCTGACGCTGGCCGCCGAGGGCGACAGCATCACGGTCGACGCCGGTGGTGGACCGGCCACGGTCGTGTGCGCCGACGTCCAGACGGCGAACGCCACCGTGCACATCATCGACACGGTGTTGACGCCTGCCGGCTGAGCCGGGCAGACCACGAGGATTTGAGGGAGCGGACACGATGCAATTCGTCGGGTCCGCTCCCTGTCGTTTTCGGCCGCCGCACACCGAGCTCGTGACGTGGCAGCGGCGGCGCACCACGGAGCGGGCGCCGATCTGGCAGATTGTGCCTTGCGTGAAACCCGACAATCTCGAGCGCTGCATCGCCCGTGTCGCCACCGGTGACGACGGCGCGTTCGCCGAGCTGTACGACGAATTGTCTCCAACGGTGTACGGCGTCGTCCGCCGCGTCGTGCGCGACCCGGCGCAGGCCGAGGAGGTCACGCAAGAGGCGTTCGTCGAAGTGTGGCGCCAAGCGGCCCGCTTCGACGCCTCGCGCGCCGGGGTGCGCACGTGGGCGGTGACCATCGCCCACCGCCGTGCCGTCGACCGCGTGCGCTCCGAGCAGGCCCACCGCGATCGCCACGTTCGCATGGCGGCGTACGCCGCGCCGTCGTCGCCAGGCCCCGACGACGTGATCGTCGAGCGGGAGGACCGCAACCGTGCGCTCGGCGCGATGGGCGAGCTGTCGGCACCCCAGCGCGAGGCGCTGGAGCTGGCGTTCTACGACGGGCTGACCCACGTCCAGATCGCTGCCCATCTCGGTGTCGCGCTGGGCACGGTCAAGACCCGTATCCGCGACGGTCTGCTC
>JALZMG010000499.1 GCA_030858325.1 Actinomycetota bacterium
CACGACGACGCCGTGCCGGTCTTCCGCCGCGACCCCGGCAGCGGCCGTCCGACCAAGCGTGACCGCCGCCGGCTCGATGCGCTGCGCGGCCGCCGCGCCCGGCCGTGAGCGGCTAAAGAGAAGGCCATGCGCATCGGGATCTGTACCGGAGGCGGTGACGTGCCGGGGCTCAACCCGTGCATCAAGGCGGTCGTCACGCGTGTCGCCGACGGCGGCCACGAGGTCGTCGGTATCCGCAACGGGTGGGCCGGCCTGCTGCACACCGATCCGGACGACCCGGCCTCTGCCGCCGCCAACACCGCTGCGCTGCCGCCGGCGGCGGTGCGCACGATCGACCGCACGGGCGGCACGATCCTGCATACGTCGCGCACGAACCCGGGTCGTGTGAAGACCGCCGCCGTGCCGTCGTTCCTGGCCGACACGGTGAGCGGCGACGGTCCGCACGACCTGACCGCGCATGCCATCCGCGTCGTCGAGCACCTGGGGCTCGACGCGCTGATCCCGATCGGCGGCGACGACACGCTGTCCTACGGGCTGCGCCTGCACGAGGAAGGCGTGCCCGTGATCGCCATCCCGAAGACGATGGACAACGACGTCCACGGCACCGACTACTGCATCGGCTTCTCGACCGCCGTCACGCGCGGCGTCGAGTTCATCCACGCGCTGCGCACGTCGACCGGCTCGCACGAGCGCATCGCCGTCGTCGAGCTGTTCGGGCGCTACAGCGGCGAGACGTCGCTCGTCACGGCGTACCTGGCCGGCGTCGATCGCGCTGTCATCTCCGAGGTGCCGTTCGACATCGAGCGGCTGGCGGAGATGCTCGTCGCCGACAAGCGGCGCAACCCGTCGAACTACTCGATGGTCACGATCTCCGAGGGCGCGACGATCGCCGGCGGCGAGATGATGGTGTCGGGCGAGGCCGACGCGTACGGCCACCGCAAGCTCGGCGGCATCGGCGCGATGACGGGAGACCTGATCGGCCGGATCACCGGCGAGGGCATCGTGCTGCAGCAGGTCGCCTACCTGATGCGCTCCGGCAGCCCCGACTCGCTCGATCTGATGGTCGCCACGAACTACGCCGTGATGGCCGCCGACTTGATCCTCGAACGGGCGTCCGGGCGGATGGTCGCGCTGCGCGGCGGGACCTACACGAACGTGCCGATCAGCGTGACACGGGAAGGCGTCAAGCGTGTCGACGTCGACGAGTTGTACGACGTCGAGAACTACCGCCCCAAGGTCCGCCACGTCGCCGGCAAACCGATGTTCCTCTACTGAAGACGATCAGTACCACATGTCGGGCATGGCCGACTTGCGGCGGGCGACGAAGTCGCGCAGGGCCTCGTCGACGCCGTCGTCGATCGGCGGGGGTTCGTAGGCGGCGAGCAGCTCGGCGACCTTGTCGGCGGCGCGCTCCTCGACGCCGCGCTCGCCGCCGTCGCGCCATTGCTCGAAGCTCGAATTGTCGGCGGTCCAGCTGTCCCAGAACGCCGTCTCGTAGTGACGCAGCGTGTGCTGGGCGCCGAAGAAGTGCTTGCCCGGCCCGACCTCGTGGAACCCGTCCATGGCGAACTCGTCCTCGGACAGGTCGATGCCCCGCAGGTAGCGGTGCAGTGCGCCGCAGTGGTCGGCGTCGACCATGAACTTCTCGTAGCCCATGACCAGCCCGCCCTCCAGCCAGCCGGCCGAGTGGAGGATGAAGTTGGCGCCACAGAGGATCGCCGCCTGCATCGAGACGGCCGATTCGAGCATCGCTTGGCCGTCGAGCACCTTCGACGTCGTGAACGCGCCCGAGCAGCGCAGCGGCAGCCCGACCCTGCGGGCCAGCTGACCGACGACGAGCGAACCGATCGCCGGCTCTGGTGTGCCGAACGTCGGCGCACCCGAGCGCAGCGCCATCGACGACAGGAAGTTGCCGTAGATCACCGGCGAGCCTGGCCGCGTCAGCTGCCCGAGCGCGACACCGACCAACGTCTCGGCGTGCGCCTGGGCGATGTCACCGGCCAGCGTCACCGGCCCCATCGCCCCGCCGAGGATGAACGGCACGACGACGGGCGCCTGGTTGGCTGCGGCGTACGCCCGCAACGCGCCCGTCATGGCGCCGTCCCAGACGAGCGGCGAGTTGACGTTCACGTTGCCGAGGATCACGCACTGCGCGTCGACGACGTCGGCTCCGAACGCGACGCGCGCCATCTCGATCGAGTCCTCGGCCCTGCTCGGCACGGTGACCGACCCCATGAACGGCTTGGCGCTGTAGCGCAGATGGGCGTACACCATGTCGAGGTGGCGCTTGTTGACGGGCACGTCGACTGGCTCGCAGACCGTGCCTCCCGAGTGATGCAGCCACGGGACCGCCCACGCCAGCTTGACGAAGTTCTCGAAGTCGGCGAGCGCGCCGTAGCGCCGCCCCCCGGTCCTGGCCGTCATCAGACGGCGACCTGGGTGCGGCCCAACTCCTCGACAGGCAGGTGGCAACGGATGCGGTGCCCGACTTCGATCTCCACCACCGGCGGCTCGATGACGTCGCAGGTCCCTTCCATGAACCGGTGGCAGCGGGTGTGGAAGACGCACCCGGACGGCGGGTTCGCCGGGCTCGGGATCTCGCCGGACAGGCGGATGCGCTTCGACGGCTCGCCGTCCACGCTGGGCACGGCCGACAGCAGCGCCTCGGTGTACGGATGGTGCGGGCCGTCGAAGATCTGGTCCGTCGTGCCCTCCTCCTGCAGCCGGCCGAGGTACATGACGATGATGCGATCGGCGAGGTAGCGCACGACGCCGAGGTCGTGGCTGATGAACAGGTAACTCGTCGACTCATCGCGTTGCAGGTCCGACAGCAGGTTGAGGATGGCCGCTTGCACCGAGACGTCGAGCGCGCTCGTCGGCTCGTCACACACGACGATGCGCGGATCGCCGGCGAAGGCTCTGGCGATGGCCACGCGTTGCTTCAGGCCGCCCGACAGCTGGCGCGGGCGCATGTCGAGGTGGCGCGGAGTCAGGCGCAGCGCCTCGGCCAACGTCTCCACCCGACGGTCGGCCTCGTCCCCCTCGATCCCGGTCAGCTTCTTCACGGTGCGCTTGAGGATGCGGCGCACCGTCCACGACCGGTTGAGCGCGCTGTCCGGGTTCTGGAAGACCATCTGCATCGCCCGCATGTCGTCGGGCGGGCGGTTCGTCGCCTTGCCGGCGAGCAGGTGGTCGTCGAGATGGATCTCGCTGCCGGCGTCCGGCTCGTAGATGCCGAGCATCGCCTTGGCCAGCGTGCTCTTGCCGGAACCGGACTCACCGACCAGGCCGAGCGTCTCGCCGCCGCCGAGATCGAGTTGGATGCCGACGAGCGCGGGCACATCGTGGCCATGCTGCTTGAACGTCTTCGAGACGTCCTGCATCTTCATCACGATCTTGCCTTCGAGCACGGGGTCCGAATCGTCCGGCGGCGGCTCGGGGATCTGCGACAAGCGGTCGATGTGATGGCAGCGGGAGAAGTGCGCCGAGTCCGAACGGGCGTCGGCGTGCCCGACGTCGACGAGGACGACGGGCGGCACCTCCGTCCGGCACAGGTCGTCGGCCAGCGCGCAGCGGTCGACGTAGACGCACGTCGGCAACTTCGTGCCGATCTGCGGCAACGTACCGGGGATCGTGAACAGCGCCCGCTCCGTCTTGCGCACGCCACGGCGCGGCAGGCACTGCAACAGACCGACGGTGTACGGGTGCTTGGGGGACTCGAACACCTCGACGGCGTCGCCCTCCTCGACGATCTTGCCCGCGTACATGACCCCGACGCGGTCGCACATCGACCGGATGACGCCGAGGTTGTGGGCGATCAGGAGGATCGCCGCGCTCGTCTCGTTGCGCAGCGTGCGCACGAGGTCGAGCACCTCGGCCTCGACGGTGGCATCCAAACCGGTCGTCGGTTCGTCGAGCACCAGCAGCTGCGGGTCGCAGGCCAGCGCCATGGCGATCACGACACGCTGCTGCATGCCACCCGACAGCTGGTGCGGATAGCGCTGCATCACGCGCGCCGGGTCGGCGATGCGTACGCGGCTCAGCGCCTCGAAGGCCATCTTCTCGGCCGGCTTGCGGTCGTCGCCGAGCACGGTGAACGCCTCGGCGACCTGGCGGCCGACCTTCACCGTCGGGTTGAGCGACGAGCCGGGGTCCTGGTACACCATCGACGCCGCGCGAGCACGGAACCGGCGCAGTTCCTTCTCCGACATGCGCGTCACGTCGTTGCCGCCGACGAGAATGCGCCCGCGGGTGATCACCCCGTTGGACGGGAGATAGCGCAGGGCCGCGTACGCCGTCGTCGATTTGCCGCAGCCCGACTCGCCGACCAG
>JALZMG010000507.1 GCA_030858325.1 Actinomycetota bacterium
CGTCCCGCTGCCGCCCGCGCTCCCACGCCCCGCACTGTGGCACGCCGCCACCACCCGTCGCGCGACACCGTCCAACGGCCCGAGCAGCTGCGCCGCGTCGTGCGCAACCTGCTCGACAACGCACTTCGTCAGCCGCCTCGACCGTCCGTGTCTCGTTGTCCGAGGCCGGCGGCGCCGCCACGCTGGTCGTCGACGACGACGGCCCAGGCGTTCCGGCTGATCGGCGCGGCGAGATCTTCGAACGCTTCGCCCGTGCGGACGACGCTCGGGCCGTCGGCACCGGGGGTACCGGGCTCGGCCTCGCCATCATTCGCGACGTCGTCGAGCGCCACCGGGGCACCGTCGCCGTGGATGGCTCCTACCGGTCCGGCGCGCGATTCGTCGTCACGCTGCCCGCCGCCGATGTCGCCGCCGCCAGCGGCGGTGCCGACGCCTTGACGCGAGTAGAACCGCGTCGATGACTCTCGAGGACCTCGAGCGCGTGCACATGGAGACGCGTGCACATTGGCGGGCGTGGCTGCGCCGGAACCATCGCCGGGCGACGGGCGTATGGCTCGTCACGTGGCGCAAGGCGTCTGGGCGGCCCGTGCTCGCTTACGACGACATCGTCGAGGAGGCGCTGTGCTTCGGGTGGATCGACTCCAAGGGCGGGTCCGTCGACGCCGATCGCACGCGCCTCTTGCTGACGCCGCGCAAGAAGGGCAGCGGCTGGTCTCGGCCGAACAAGATGCGCATCGAGGCGCTCGAAGCCACAGGGGCGATGGCCGCCCCAGGCCGCGCCGTCATCGAGGCGGCCAGGGCCGACGGTTCGTGGACCCGGCTCGACGACGTTGAGAAGCTCGTCGTCCCCAAGGACCTCGCCGCCGCGTTCCGCACCCACGCCGGCAGCAAGCAGCAGTGGGACGGGTTCCCGCGCTCCGTGCGCAGGGCCATCCTCGAATGGATCAGCAGTGCGAAGCGGCCGGAGACGAGGGCGAAGCGGATCGAGGAGACGGCGCGCCTCGCCGCCGAGGGCGAGCGGGCGAACCAGTGGCGGCCGCGGTCGTGACGGTCGGTCGGGCCCCGGCCGCGGGCCGCCCGCCTTGTGCCGTCGGTACGTTGGTGCGCGTGGATGCTGCCGACGCAGAGCGTGACGGCGCGACCGCGGCTGCCGTGCTCGATGGCGGCCCGATCAGCGATGCCGAACTGACGGCGCAGGCGCTGGCCGCCGACCCCGACGCCCCGCTCGATCCCGATGCGCAGCCATGGCCAGATGACCGGGGGATGCAGAGCGCGCTGCCGGTCTGGTACATGCCGCCCGCCGCCGGCATTCGCGGCAGCCGCCGCCGCCGAGTCGTCGTCGCCGTGCTCGTCGCCGCGTTCCTCACCGTCAGCGGCGCCGGACTCTGCGTGACCTACGGCCTCCCCGAGATCGCCTGGTAAGCCCCGTTCTGTCCTTTCCGACCGGCCCGATCGGGCTGGTTGGAAAGGACAGAAGCGCGGCGCGGTAGCGTCGGCGGCGGTGTCTGCGACCACCCGGCCGAACCTGTTGTTGGTGATGGCCGATCAGTTGGCGGCGTCGTTCCTGCCGTGCTACGGACATCCGGTCGTCAAGGCACCGGCACTGGACCGGCTCGCCGCACGTGGCGTGCGCTTCACGTCGGCGTACTCGAACAGCCCGCTCTGCGCGCCGGCACGTTCGGCGATGATGACTGGTCAGCTCAACTCGCGCATCGGCGCGTACGACAACGCCTCCGAGCTCGCCGCGTCGGTGCCGACGTTCGCCCACCACCTGCGCGCCGGCGGCTACCAGACGTGTCTCGTCGGCAAGATGCACTTCATCGGGCCCGACCAGCTGCACGGGTTCGAGTCGCGGCTGAGCACCGACATCTACCCCGTCGACTTCGGGTGGACGCCGAACTGGGACGACTCCGAGGGACGCTTCGACTGGTGGTTCCACAACATGGACAGCGTCCTCAACGCCGGCGTCGCCGAGGCCACGAACCAGCTCGACTACGACGACGAGGTCGGTTACCACGCCGTGCGCAAGCTGCGCGACCTCGCCCGTTCCTCCGACGACCGCCCGTGGATGCTGACGGTCTCCTTCACCCACCCGCACGACCCGTACGCGATGCGCCGGCGCTACTGGGACCGCTACGACCACGAGGCCATCGACCTGCCCCGGATCGGCCCGCTGCCCGACGATGCGCTGGACGCGCACAGCCGGCGGCTGCGCAGGGTCTCGGCGATGGACGACGTCGAGGTCACCGACGAGCACATCCGCAACGCCCGCCACGCCTACTATGCCGCCGTCAGCTACATCGACGACTGGGTCGCCATGCTCGTCGACACGCTGGAGACGTGTGACATGGCCGACGACACGGTCCTCGTGTTCACGGCCGACCACGGCGACATGCTCGGCGAACGCGGCCTCTGGTACAAGATGAACTTCTTCGAGGGAGCCTGCCGGATCCCGTTGATCGTCGCCGGGCCGGGCCTCTCGCCGGCCGAGGCGCCCGACCACGTCTCGCTGCTCGACCTCTTCCCTTCGCTGCTCGACCTCGCCGAGGTGGCCATGCCGGAAGGCATCGACGGGACGAGCCTCGTCGACCTGCTCGGTGGCGACGGCGACGCGGAGCGGACCGTGCTCGGCGAGTACCTCGCCGAGGGCGCCGCCGCGCCGATCCTGATGATCCGCCGCAACGACTGGAAGTTCGTGTACTCCGCGGCCGACCCGCCGCAGCTGTACGACCTGGCCGCCGACTCCGACGAACTCGTCAACCTCGCCGCCGACCCCGCTCACGCGGAGACGGTCGCCGCGTTCGACAAGGAGGTCCACGCCCGCTGGGACCCCGACGCGATCTACGCCGCCGTCGTCGCCAGTCAACGTGCTCGCCGTACCGTCGATGCGGCGCTGCGCACAGGCCACCACACCCCGTGGGACCACCGCCCGCCGAGCGACCCCGGCCAGCAGTACATGCGCAACCATCTCGACCTCAACGTCGTCGAGCGCGCACGCCGCCTGCCGCCGCGCAGCTGAGCGACGGGCTACGTCGGATCGCTGCGTTGCAGCCAGCCGTGCTCCATCGCGTCGAGCTCACAACGATCGCGATCAGCTCCTCCGGCGTCCCCTGCACCTCCGGCCCCGTGAACCACTTGCGGCCGGACAGGCGCCAGCAGAGCAAGAAGCCGAGCACGGAGAGCAGGATCAGCGGCCCGTGAAGTTGAAGTTGCTCTGCGTGAAGAACGTCGAGCCGGGCCCGTCGCCGTACCCCTGGTCGTAGCTGGCCCACGTGAACCCGGGATCGGCACGTCGTCGAGATCGCAGGCGATCAGGTAGTCGCAGTTCTCGGCGCCCCGTCGACGACGGTGTCCAGCGAGAACTCGCCGTCGGTGCGCTGGCCGTCGAGGCGACCTTGGTGATCGGCGAAGGCGACGTCACGGTGTCGATGACGCCCGAGCGGATGTCGGCCTCGAGCTGTTCGGCGGGGACGTGGACGTTGCGCGACATCGTCACTCCGGCGTCGTGTACGCAGCCGTGATGCCGCCGTCGACGATCAGCGACTGCCCGGTCATGAACGACGACTCGTCCGAGGCGAGGAACAGCGCCGCCCTGGCGATCTCGATCGGTTCGCCGAAGCGTCCCATCGGGATGTGCACGAGGCGGCGCTGGCGGCGGGCGTCGTCGGAAAGGAACTTGGCGAGAAGCGGCGTGAGCACGGGTCCGGGACAGAGCGCGTTGGCTCTGATGCGCTGGCGGGCGTAGATCGTGGCGATCTCGCGGGTCATCGCCACGACGGCGCCCTTGGAGGCGGTGTAGGCGATCTGGGGCGTGGCCGCGCCCATGTGGGCGACGAACGAGGCCACGTTGACGACGCTGCCGCCGCCGCTCGCGCGCAGCGCCGGGATCCCGTGACGGCAGCAGCGGGCGATGCCGGTGACGTTGACGTCGAGCACGCGGGCCCAGGTCTCGTCGCTCGTGTCTTCCGGGCCGTCGTCGTCGGCGGGCGAGATCCCGGCGTTGTTGTACAGGACGTGCAGCCCACCGAACGTGTCGACGGCGTGCTCGACGGCGGCAGCCACGCTGTCGTCGTCGCCGACGTCGGTGGCGACGTAAGCCGCCTCCCCGCTGGCGTCAGCGATGGCCTCGACGACGTCACCGCCGTCGGCCAGGTCGGCGATCACGACCTGCGCCCCTTCCGCGGCGAACAGCTCGGCGGCCACGCGCCCGAGTCCCGCCGCCGCCCCCGTGATCAACGCCACCTTGCCGGCGAGCCTGTCCATCGGACGGACGCTAGATGGGCGGGGCGACGGAACCCGCGAACGGTGCGGCGGAACTGGGCGCGCCCCGTGTCGAATCTGTGCACGGAAGGCGCCCAGATCCGCGGCGTGGTGACGTCCCGCATTGTTGAGAGCAGCGTGACGCGCTAGCGTCAACAGATGGCCTCGACGCGCACCACCTTCACGCTGGATGAGTCGTTGGCGGAACGCGCCCGGCAACTCGATATCAACATCTCGGCCGCCGCTCGCGATGGTGTCGCCGCCGCGGTACGGGCGGCGTTGCTCGCCGCAGATCGAGCGGCGTACGAGCGCACGCCGGAGCGGCCCGACCAGTTCTGGCCGCAGGCCGAGGCGTGGAGCGAGGAGTGACGCGCGGCGAGATCTGGCTGGCCGAGGTCGGCCGTAAGGCACGACCGGTCCTCATCCTGACGCGACGCGAGGTGATCGACGTCCGCCGCTTCGTCACCGTTGCCGAGATCACGACGTCGATACGTGGACTCGCCGCCGAGGTCGAACTCGATCACGGCGAGCTGGGCCTCGACAGGCCGTCCGTGGTCAATTGCGACGGACTGCACACCGTGGCCCATACGTCACTCACGCGGCGTGTCGGAGTCGTCGACGGCGCGACGATGGCCGCGGTGTGCTGGGCGGTGAGCTACGCCCTCGGCTGCTGATCGGTTCAAACGTCCTTCACCTCGTCGCAGTCGCAGGGACCTGCCACGTGAGGTCGGGCGAGAACGAGCGGTCGATGGCCTTGCTCGTCCAGTCGCCGTGCGGCCCGTCGTTGCTCATGACGTAGGCGTTGGCGCGGTGCGGATCACCGGCGACGGCGATGAGGAACTTCTCCGGTGCGGTGACGATGGGGACGAGGCGGTCGGGATCATCCGACCGCGCGAAGTCGGCCGGCAGATCTCCCGCCGCGACGATCTCCGTCAGCGGTCGGCGACCGGCAGTGAGGTTCGTCCACTCACCGATCAGCTTCTCGAAGCGCCACGCCGGGATGCGCGCATGCTCGTACAGCGCCTGGCGCACATCGTCTTTCGACCATCCGGCGCGGGCGAACGTGCGGGCGAGCAGTGGCGAGAGGGTCAGCAGCGGCCGGTAGTGGCCGTGGCCGAGGCCGAACACGTGCGTCAGGTCCCAGCCTGCGCATCGAGCCAGTCCGTCGGCGAGAGACGGGAGGATGGCCTCGGGCGTGGCGCCGAACACGCTCCCGACGACGAGCCCGCTGTTGATGCGCCCGATCGTCACGGCATCGACGCCCGCCGCGTGGCCGAAGTCCTCGGCCACGGACGGCCAGCCGATCTCGGCGAGCGCAGTCTCGTCCTCGGCGAGCACGACGTGCGAGTGGTTGCCGAACGTCGCCTTGTCGTGCGCGTCGGCCGTGAAGTCGCAGATGTTGCGGAGGAAGAGGCGCAGCCAGCGGCCGACGCTGGTGTTTGCCGGCGTGCCGTCACGCAGCGCACCCGGACCGTGGTTGAAGCCGAGCTCGGTGATGACGGGGCCGTTCAGCACGATGAGCGCATCGGCGCCGGTCGTGTTGCCCGAGTGTTCGACGCCGTAGCCGGGGTCGAGCAGCGCCTCGGCGAGCGCCAGCAGCACTGCCAGTTGGTCGTCGTCACACCCGGCCATCACGGCGTTGACGGCGATCGCCCACACCGTGACATCGCGCCCTGACGGGCGGGCGGTGCCGAGCACGCGCCAGGGGTCGTGTCCTGAAGGCGCGACGAACGCATCGACCCGTTCTCGCGTCGGCGGGAGGATCGGCAGACCGTCGGACCAGCCACGGGCGCTGAACGTGCGGTGGATGTCGTCGATCGATCCGCTGGCCACGACGTCGAGCGCCGCCGGCTCGCCGTGCGTTGCCGCGGCGTGATCGATCGGCGCCGTGAGACCGGTGACGAT
>JALZMG010000520.1 GCA_030858325.1 Actinomycetota bacterium
GGAGATACCCGACGACCATGCGCGCGGGAACGTCGATGCTCCGGCACAGCGCGATGCCGAGGTGGGCGAAGTCGCGGCAGACGCCTGCACGCGCCGCCAGCGTGTCGACGGCCGAGGTGGACATCGAGCTGGTGCCGTACTCGTACATGATGTTGCGCGCGATCCACGAGCGGATCGCTTCGACCTGCGGGTACCCGGGCAGCACGCCGCGCGTGATCTCCATGGCCTGCGGGAACAGCAGGTCGGACGGGCAGTAGCGGCTGGGCAGGAGGAACTGCGTGACCCAGTCGGGCACGAACTCGATCGGGGTCCGCGGCATCGTCATGTCGACGTCGATGCCGTCGGACGTCTCCACCGTGGCCTGCACGCTGATCGACGTCTGCCCGGCCGGCACGACGAGGCGTTGGCAGAGGTTGCCGTAGGCGTCCGTGAACTCGGCGAGTGGCGTCTCCGGCACGATCGAAGAGCGCTCCGAGATCACCCACTGGCCCTCCCCGCTGCGCGGGCGGAGCATGAGGATGGCCGGCGTCGGCCATGCCGACTCGAACGTCATCGAACAGCCGACATCCAGCTTCACAGCGGGCGAGTCACCAGTTGGTCCGCAGCCGTGACGCCGCGGCAGCGTCGAGGATGACGGCCGCGTTACGTTGCTCGAGCCTGGCGATCGGCAGGTCGCCGTCGAATGGCGCGTCCTCCAGCCACGCCGCGACGGCCGCCGCCTTGTCTTCGCCCGTGATCAGCACGACGCGGCCGATGGCGTCGTTGACGACCGTCGGCGTCAGCGTCATGCGGACGCGCTCCTGATACCGGCGGCTGAGGGCGACACGCACGTCGGGTAGAGCGTCGGCGACGGGGTCGCCTGGTGGCCACGATGCGGTGTGCCCGTCGGGGCCCACCCCGAGATGGACGACGTCGAAGCGGGCGGGGAGCGACTGCGCGTACTCGGCGGCTGCGGCGGCCAGGTCGTCGGCGATGACCGGCATCAGGTGCACCGGACAGGGAAGCTCGGCGAGCTGCGGCGCATTGCGATCGTCATGTCCGTCCGGCGCCACACGCTCGTCGACCTGCCACGCTTCGATGCGGTCCCACGGGATCGCCCGCTGGCGCCCGAGCAGTTCGGCGATCATTGGCGGCGCCGACGACCCGCCGGAGAACGCCACGGTCGCCCGACCGTTCAACCACACCGCGCGTTCCAGCCGGCGGGCCATGGTCAACGCGGCCCGCCGGGAGGGGTCGGCATCGATGCGGACGGAGAGGGCGCGCATCTGCCGATCATGCCTGATCGACGATGCCACCGCCGCAAGCCGGCCGCGTACCGCCGGTTGGATTGGCGGTCCCGCCGTCGGGGTACGCGTGCCGCCCATGACGAACGTGACGGTCCCGGGGCAACGACTGGCGCAGGAGTGGCGCGATCCACTCGCCAGGGTCGGTCTGGTCGCCAAGGGAGTGCTGTACCTGATCCTCGGGTTGCTGGCGATCCAGTTCGCCCGTGGCAACACGTCGAGCGACGAGGTCAGCGAAGCCGGCGCCTTCGAAAAGCTGGCCGCGCAGCCGTTCGGCAAGTTCCTGCTCGTGGCACTCGTCGTCGGGCTGTTGGCGTTGACCATCTGGCACGTCATGCAGGCGTTCACGGGTGACCCGGTGGAGGGGGATGAGGCGACGGACAAGCTGAAGTACGCCGGCAAGGCCATCACCTACGGCGTGATGACGTTCAGCGCGTTCAAGATCGCCAGGGACAGCTGGTCCGGTGGGGAGGCACAGGCGGAGTCCGGCAACGAGCAGAACCAGCAGGCGGCGTCGTTCCTGTTCGATCTGCCCGCAGGTGCGTTCCTCGTCGGCCTGCTCGGCGTCGTGCTGCTCGGGATCGCCGCGTATCAGTTCTACAAATACGTCTACAACACCGAGCACATGGAGCGCATCGCCGCGCCGGGCCAGACCGCCTCGACGCTGCGCACGATGGGCCGCGTCGGCTACTTCGCCCGCGGCACGGTCGTCGCCATCTCCGGCATCTTCTTCATCGTCGCCGCCGTGCAGCACGACCCCGACGAGAGCAAGGGCCTCTCCGGCGCGCTGGCCGAACTGGCCCAGAACGACTGGGGTCGCATCATCTTGTGGCTCACCGCCGTCGGCCTCGTCCTCTTCGGCATCTTCTGCTTCGCCGAAGCCAAGTACCGCCGCGCCACCTGACCCCGACCATCCCCTCCCACATCCGAGGGTTTCAGTGCAGCGGGGGGTTTCACGCAGGGATGCCCCGCACGAAACCCCCGGATGACCGCTCGATGACCGAGCCCCGGTAGCTTCCAGGCACCGACATTCCCCCATGGCACCTTTGCCTGGAGGACACATGTCCGACCTGACCCCGGCCGCCCAGCGATGGCTGGCCCGCCACCATGGCGTCATCACGACGCCGATCCTGCGCCGCTGTGGCGTCGGACGCACCACCCGGGAACGGCTGCTGAGAACCGGAGTGTTGTGTCCAGCGTCCAAAGGCATCTTCATCCTCGCCTCGGCACCGCGGTCGCTCGAACAGCGAGCCGGCGCGCTGTGCGCAGCACACCCGAGCGGATTCGTCACCGGCCCGACGGCCGGATCGATGCTCGGCTTGCGGCGCATGCCCAAGTCGGCGGCGATTCACTTCGCCATCCGTCACGGCGCCCGCGTTGATGGCGTCGTCGGTGTGAAGTTTCGTCAGACAACGGCCCTCGATGAACACGATCGGCGCAGACGCGATGACGGCATCACGGTGCCCTCGTGGTCACGGCTGGCGTTCGATCTCGCCGCCGATCTCCGCGAACTCGACCTCATCTCGGTGCTCAACCAACTCCTGCACGAGCGCAAGGTGACGTCGGAGGAGCTCGTCGCCATCGAACGCCGTCTCGGACATCCTGCACGGCCCGGCAGCGGTCGCTTCCGCCGCGCGATCGAACGTCTGGACGGACGAGCACCCCACGAGTCCCATCCTGAAGTGCGCGTCGCCGCAGGATTGCGTGCGCGCAATGTGCCGATCGAAGCGCAGACCGTGGTATCGCGACCGAACGGGCGGACTGCTCGCATCGACCTCGCCGTGCCGTCCGTGCGGTGGGGTGTCGAACTGGACATCCATCCCGAGCATGCGACCGTCGAGGGGCGCGCAAACGATGTGCGTCGGTTGCGCGACCTGCACCGCGCCACGTGGCAGATCGAGACGGTGGTCGAAGGCGACCTCAAGGACATCGACGGCCTCTGTGTCGAACTGGCTCGGCTCTATCGGGCTCGTGTTCAGGCCCTCGGCGGCAACCATCCGGGGGTTTCGTGAGGGGCGTCCACGCACGAAACCCCCCGGTGCAACGAAACCCTCGGATGAGGAGGACTGTGGTTAGATCGTGGGGACTTCGGTGTGGCGGCCGAAGACGGCGCCGAGGGAGGCCATGACTTCGCCGAGCGTGGCGTAAGCGCCGACGGCGTCGATTAGGCCGGGCATCAGGTTGACCTCGGGGTCGACGGCCTGCGTGCGCAGCGCACCCAGCGCCCCATCGACGGCCGCCTGGTCGCGGTCGTGGCGCACCTGGTCGAGGCGCTTCAGCTGGCGCGCCTCGTCCTCGTGCGTGATCTGCAGGATGTCCAACGCGGTGTCGTCGTTGCCCTCCGTGAACGCGGTGACGCCGACAATCGTCCGCCGCCCGTCGTTGAACGCCCGCTCCAGCTCGTAGGCCGAATCGGCGATGCGACCCTGGAACCAGTTGTCCTCGATCCCCTGGATGCACCCCTCCAGCATCGAGCCGCCACCGAGCTCGTCGAGGTGGGCGAACAACTCCTCGGCCCGGCGCTCCATCTCGTCGGTCAGCTCTTCCACGAACCACGAGCCACCGAGCGGGTCGGCGACGTGGACGACATTGGTCTCGTTGGCGATCACCTGCTGCGTGCGCAGCGCGATGCGCGCCGCCTTCTCCGTCGGCAGCGCCAGCGCCTCGTCCATCGAGTTCGTGTGCAGTGACTGCGTGCCGCCGAGCACGCCGGCCAGCGCCTCGATCGCCGTGCGCACGATGTTCACCTCCGGCTGCTGCGCCGTCAGCGAGACACCCGCGGTCTGCGTGTGGAAGCGCAACTGCATCGACCGCTCGCTCCGCGCGCCGTAGCGCTCCTTCATCCATCTGGCCCAGATCCGCCTGGCCGCGCGGTACTTGGCGATCTCCTCGAAGAAGTCGATGTGGGCGTTGAAGAAGAACGACAGTCGCGGTGCGAACGCGTCGACGGGCAGGCCCGCCTGCACCGCCAGCTCGACGTAGGCGAACCCGTTGGCCAACGTGAACGCCAGCTCCTCCGCCGCCGTCGATCCGGCCTCGCGGATGTGGTAGCCGGAGATCGACACGGAGTGCCAGCGCGGCATCTCCGCAGCGGTGAACGTGATCGTGTCGCGCACCAGGCGCATCGACGGTCGGGGCGGAAACACGAACTCCTTCTGTGCCTGGTACTCCTTCAAGATGTCGTTCTGCAGCGTGCCCCCGAGACGCGACCGGTCGACACCGGCCTTCTCGGCCTGGGCGACGAACATCGCCAACAGCACCGCCGCCGGCGAGTTGATCGTCATCGACGTGGTCGTCGTCGCCAGGTCGATGCCGGCATAGAGATCCTCCATGTCGGCCAGGCTGTCGATGGCCACGCCGCAGCGCCCGACCTCACCGATCGCCATCGGATCGTCGGAGTCGATGCCCAGCAGCGTCGGCATGTCGAACGCCGTCGACAACCCGTCGCCGCCCGAGCGGATGATCTCCTTGAACCGCCAGTTCGTGTCGTCGGCCGTGCCGAACCCGGCGAACATGCGCATCGTCCACAACTTCGAGCGGTACATCGACGCGTACGGGCCGCGAGTGTACGGGTACACACCCGGATGCTCGCCGCTCTCTGGCCCGTACACGGGCTGCAACGGGATGCCCGACATCGTCGTGAACGGCCCGTCACGCAACGGCGAGGCCTCGTAGGCCGCCTGCCACTGCGCTCTGCGGTCCTGGCCGTCACTCGAGTCCGTCATCGCGCCAGGCTATTGGACGGCGAAACTTCCGCCCGTGTCGCACCGGCGTTGCGCGCATAGCGTCGAGCGAGGTGAACGGCGGCGAGCAGCGCGACGAGGTGTCCAGGGGGATCCGCATCGGCATCGTCGCCTACGTCGTGTGGGGGCTGTTGACGATCTACTGGAAGCAGCTCAGCGCGTTCGACGCGATCGAGCTGATCGGCTGGCGGGTGCTGTGTGCGACGGTCGTCATGGCCGCCGTCGTCACGGTTCGTGGGCGGTGGAACGTGCTCGCCACGGCCATGCGGACCCCCGCCGTGCTCGCCCGGTTGACCGTCGCCGCGATCCTGCTGACCGCCAACTGGACGGCGTACGTGATCGCCGTGACCGACGGACGCGTCATCGAGACCGCACTCGGCTACTTCATGGCCCCGCTCGGCACGATGATCCTCGGCATCGTCGTACTGCACGAACGTCCGACACGATGGCAGAAGGTGGCCATCGTCTGCGCCGCCGCCTCAGTTGTCGTGGTCACCGTCTCCTACGGACGCCCGCCCGTGCTGGGCCTCGTCATCGCCGTTTCGTGGAGCGTGTACGGGCTGCTCAAGCGGCAGATCCCGCTCACTGCGATCGAGAGCCTGGCCGGCGAGACGTTTGTGCTGTTCGTCCCCGCCGTGGCCGTCGTCGTCGCGCTCGCCGCCGGTGCCGGCAGCATCCCGTCCACGGCCGACGGCGGCGACTGGGTGCTCGTCGCCTTCACAGGTCTCGTGACGGCGGTGCCGCTTTCGCTGTTCGCCGTCGCCGCCCAGCGCGTGCCGTTCGCCATCCTTGGCCCGCTGCAGTACCTGGTGCCGACGATCAACTTCCTGCTCGGCTGGTTGCTCTATGACGAGGCCATCCCGACCGACCGTCTGGCCGGCTTCGCGTTGGTCTGGCTGGCGCTCGCGGCCACGACGTTCGACCGTTGGCGACCGGCTGCCCGCCCCCGCGACGATGTCACGTCCCGTTACGCCGACATGCCGGCGGGCTAGCCTGCCGCCC
>JALZMG010000005.1 GCA_030858325.1 Actinomycetota bacterium
ACCGACGAGGGTTCCGGCACGGTGTACACGGCGAACTTCAACGACATCCGCGTCGACAGCAACAGCATGGTCTTAGTGATCGCGTTCATTCCCGACAGCGAGGACCCGCGCGACATCCAGATGCCGCCGTGGGCCGCACAGCTGCCTGAACTGGGCGCCGCCGACACCCCACCTGCCGACATCGGCCCCGACGGCTCGACGCCCGCCTCGGCGACCGACGGGTCGGCGCCGACCGACAGCGCCGGCACGTCGCCCGCCTCCACGACGGGCGACACCACGGAGGGCACGGACGCGGCGACGACCGTGGCCACCACCCAGACGGTCCCCACCGCCACGGGTTGAGATGCACGCCGTCGTGCTCGTCGGCGGCTTCGGCACGCGCCTGCGCCCGCTGACCGAAACCGTCCCCAAGCCGATGCTGCCCGTCGGCCACGTGCCGCTGATCGTCCGCCTGATCCGCAGGCTGGAGCAGGGCGGTGTCGACGAGGTCACGCTGGCGCTCGGCTTCCGTCCCGAGCCGTTTCTGCAGGCCTTCCCCGACCAGCGCTGCGGTGGCGTCGGCTTGCGCTACGCCGTGGAGCCCGCGCCCCTGGACACGGCAGGCGCGATCCGTTTCGCTGCCGAGCAGAGCGGGATCGACGAGTCGTTCGTCGTGGCCAACGGCGACGTGCTGACCGACCTGGATGTCGGCGCGCTCGTCGCTACGCACCGGCGGACGGGCGCCGAAGCAACGCTGCATCTGATCGGCGTGGCGGATCCGTCGGCGTTCGGCGTCGCCGAGCTGGCTGCTGACGGCCGCATTCTGCGGTTCGTGGAGAAGCCGGAGCCGGGGACCACGCCGAGCAACCTGATCAATGCCGGGACGTACGTGTTCCAACCGGCCGTGCTCGCACGCATCCCCGCCGGACGCCCCGTGTCGATCGAGCGGGAGACGTTCCCGGCGCTCGTCGCCGACGGCTCGTTGTTCGGTGTCGCCAGCGACGTGTACTGGCTCGACGTCGGCCGGCCGGAGGCGTACCTGCAGGCCAACTTGGATCTCGTGACCGGGCGCCGAGCGGAGCGTTGCGACCAGGTCGCCGACGGGGCATCGGTGGCCGCGGAGGCGACCGTCGTCGACAGTCTCGTCGGCGCCGGCGCGACGGTCGCCGGCGGAGCGACGTTGACGTCCTCGCTCGTCCTTCCCGGCGCCGACATCGGTGCCGGCGCCGTGCTCGAACGCTCGATCGTCATGGGCGCGGTCGGGCCGCGCGCCGAGGTGCGCAACAGCGTCATTGGCGCGTCGGCGGTCGTGCCCGACGGCGTCCACCTGGACGGGGCGCGACTCCCCGATCCGGCTGCCGATGCCGACGCATCGTCGGAGGCCGACGACGACGCCGTCGGCGGTCGCCCGGTCCTCGTCGTCGGCGGCGCCGGGTTCATCGGCTCCCACCTCGTCGATCGCCTCGTGGCCGAGGGCGTCGCCGTCGATGTCGTCGACGACCTGTCGACGGGTTCGCTGGCCAACCTGGCCGACGCCAGGGCGGCTGCGCGTGGCCGCAGCGAGTTGCACATCCACACGCTCGATGCGACGGCGGCGGAGTTGGCCGAGTTGATCACGCTGCGCCGGCCGACGCAGATCTTTCACCTCGCACTGCTGGCGAGACCCGGTGCCGGTGCGCTGGACCACGGTCGTTCGTTCACTTCGATGCTCGCCGTGCTCGATGCCGCCCGCCGCTGTGGCGTGGAGAAGGTCGTCGTTGCGCTGCCGGCGACGGCGATCTACGGCTACCCGTCGGCGCGTGATGTGCCGGTCAAGGAAGGCCCGCTGCAGCCGCGCGGCGTGCGCGGCGTCGTGGCCAAGGCGATCGTCGATCTGCTGACCGTGTACCGGGAGCAGTGGGGGATCGAGTTCACCGCGCTCGCCGTCGCCAGCGTGTACGGCGCTCGCCAGCGTCCCGAGGGCGGCGTCGTGGCGGCCAGCCTGCACGCCGCGGCTCGTGGGGAGGTGGCGCGCCTCTCCGGCGACGGTCGCCAGACGCGTGACTTCCTGTACGTCGACGACGCCGTCGACGCGCTCGTTCGCGCCGGGCAGCGGGGGAGCGGACTTGTCGTCAACGTCGGCACGGGCGTGCAGACGTCGTTGCGTGAGCTGTGGTCCGCCGTCGCGCCCGACGGTGTCGGCGCGTCGTTCGGTCCCGCCCGCCCGGACGAGCTCGGCCGCTTCGCGCTGTCCTCGGTCCGCGCCCGCATCCATCTCGGCTGGTCCCCGTGGACGTCGCTCGACGACGGGCTGACCGAGCTACGCGCCCGCTGAGCGTCAGCCCACCGCGTTGATCGTCGCCCGTGCGAGCGCCGCGGCGGTGTCCGGGTCACGCATCACCGACGGGACGACGAGCGGGCGCATGCCGGCTCGCTCGACCTCCGGCGCAAGGTCGGCGTCGACGGGGTCGATGACGAGCACGCCGGCGATCGGCGCGTAGAGGCGGGCGACGCCGGCGACGGAGGGTTCGTGCCCGAGGTCACGCAGCAGACGATCGGCTGGACCTCTGAGCGCGGCCCCGCCGACGATCGGCGACACGGCGACGACCCGAGCTCTGCGCGCCGCGAGGAGGGCGTCGACTCCGTCGAGGGCACGGATCGGCCCGATCGACACGATCGGGTTGGAGGGCGCGACGACGACGCAACGGGCGCGTGTGAGCGCCGTCGTCACCTCCTCGCTCGGGCGGGCACCGGCACCGTCGAAGCGGACGGCATCGACCGCCACGTCGTGACGCAGTCGCACGAAGTAGTCCTGGAACCCGATCTCGTCGCCGCCGGCCACGTGAACCATGGTCGCCACGCGATCGTCGCTCATCGGCAGCACCCGCACGGCAACACCCCACGCCGCGGCGATCTCCCCGGCGACCATCGTCGGCGTCGCCCCCTCCTGCCGGCGCGCGGTGCGGTAGAGATGGGTGGCCAGGTCGCGGTCGCCGAGGTTGAACCACGTCGTCGCCGCCGCCGAGCTCGGCGGCCGCACCGCCGCATACCGAGCGAGCGTGTCCATCGCCTGCCACGTCTCGCCGGCCAGACCCCAGCCGCGCTCGGGATCGATGGCGCCGGCCAGCGTGTAGACGATCGTGTCCAGATCGGGGGAGATGGCGAGGCCGTGGAGCACCGTGTCGTCACCGGTGTTGACGATGGCGGTCACGGTGGCCGGATCGACGACTGCCGACAGGGCGCGCAGGAAGCGGGCCGCGCCGACGCCGCCGCAGAGGACGGCGACGTCAGGGGCGGTCACCCCGGCTCCACCATGTCGCGATAGCAGTGCACCAGCGCATCGGCTGTCGCCGCCCAGGAGAAGCGCCCGACGTTGGCCCGCCCTGCGGCGACGAGTGCCTCGCGGTGACGGTCGTCGGTCGCCACGTGCACGAGCGCGGCGGCAAGTGCGTCGACGTCGCCGCCGTCCACCAGCTCGACGCCGTCGCCGCCGACCTCGGGGATCGATCCGGCGCGCGTCGCCACGACGGGCAGTCCTGCCGACTGCGCTTCGAGGATTGGAAACCCGAAGCCCTCGTCCAGCGAGGGGTACGCGAGCAAGGTCGCGTGGTGGAGCAGCCAGGCCTTGGTCGGTCCGTCGATCGGTCCCGGCCGCACGATCAGCGGCCGCCGATCGGACGGCAGCCGCGCCACGGCGGCGTCGACGGCCGGTTCGTCGTCGCCGGGCGCGCCGGCCAACACGAGGCGGGCGGTACCGAGTTCGTCCCCCGCCCGCCCGAACGCATCGACGAGGGCGGGGATGTTCTTGCGCCGCTCGGTCGTCCCGAGGGCGAGCACCAGCGGCGCGCCGTCGAGCGCATCGAGCCAGCGGTGCGGCGGTCGCCCGCCAGCACGCTCGCCGGCCGGTACCGGTCCGAGATGGGCGGTGACGACGCGATCCGTGGACAGCGTGTCGCGCACGACCGCCGCCGTGGCCGCGCTCGAGGCGTGGACGACGGCGCCCGCCCGCACGCTGCGACGCAGCACCTCACCGGCCCGGCGGACGACCGGCGAGGCCTGGTCGGGATGGGTGAGGAACCAGCAGTCGTACACGGACACGA
>JALZMG010000007.1 GCA_030858325.1 Actinomycetota bacterium
GTCGTGCTCGACGACGATCTCTCCGGCCGCGATGCGTTGCCTGGCCATGGCACCCTCGCGGGTCGTCGTCAGCGCGTCCGGCGGCACGACAGGGGCCGGCACCGTCCGCCGCTCGGTCGCCTCGTCCAACACCTCCCCAGGTGCCACGTCGCGGCGGGCGACGACGACGGTGCGCGGCGAGCCCCACGCCGCCCGCTCGTCTTCCACGGCCGCGACGGCACGGGCGGCCACGAGCCCACCGGCGGCGGCGACGGTGATCACGGCGAGCCAATACAGCCACGGCCGACGGGCGAGGACGTGCCGGAGTCGAGCCAGCGGGTTCATCGAATGCCTCCAGATCCGCGGGGATCGGGGGACGTCGGCGCGCTCACGCTACCCGTGATCAGGGCAGCAGCGGGACAGCGGCGGCGAGGACGGCCCGCAGACGCTCCACCTGATCGTGCATGACGGTCGGCACGACCGGTGCCGTCGTCGCGTCGGCGGCGCCACCGGCGTCGCAGTCGGCGACGAGCGCAACCGACGCGTACGGCACCCCCGCCTCGGCCGCCAGCACCGCCTCCGGGTATCCGGTCATGTTCACGATGTCCCAGCCCATGTCCCGAAACCAGGCGTGCTCGGCGCGCGTCGCCGATCGTGGTCCGTTGACGACGACCATCGTGGCGCCGTCGTGGACCTGCGCACCGGCGGCACGAACAGCATCGACGAGCACGGCGCGGACGGCGGTGTCGAACGGCTCGGCGAAGGACTGGTGGTGGACGCCACCGCTCGTCGGTTCGTCGCCGCCGACGTCGTGGAACGTGTCGCGGCGCCCCCACGTGCGGTCCACGAGCTGATCGACGACGACGAAATCGCCGGGCTCCATCCCTCGTCGCAGCGAGACGGCCGAACACGGCCCGAGCAGGCAGCGCACGCCGAGCGAGGCCAGCGCCCACACGTTGGCTCGGAACGGGACACGGTGTGCGGCGTACGTGTGCTCGCGGCCGTGGCGGGGCAGGAACGCCACGCGACGACCGGCGACGGTGGCGATCGTGATCGGACCGGCCGGCGCGCCGTAGGGCGTGTCCAGTTCGACGTCCTCGGCGGCTGTGGCGTCCGTCTGCAGTTCGTAGAACCCCGACCCGCCGAAGACGCCGACCTCGGCCAGCTGGTCGCCGATCGGGATCAGCACTCGGGTCTCAGTCCGATGACGAGCCGGACGAACCGGCCGTGTCCGACGAGTTCGACGAGTTCGACGAGCCAGAAGTGCCCGAGGACGACTTCGCCGCCTCCCCGCCGGACGACCCGGAAGAGCCCTTGGATTCCCCGCTGCCCGCCGACTCGGCCGGCTTGGCCGGCTTGGCCCCGTCACCGTCGCCGGACTCCGTCGAGGCGGACGTCTTCGACGCCCCCGAGCCGGACTTGCCGCGGCTGTCGGTCTTGTAGAACCCGTCACCCTTGAACGTCACGCCAACCGGCGTGAACACCTTCTTCACCGCCATCTGGACGCCGGTGCCGGGATGCTCGGCCTGCGTCAGAGCGTCGTCGGTGAAGGACTGCTGAACCTCGATCGTTTCGCCGGTCTCGATGAACTTGTACACGTACGTGGGCATCGGGTGGGGAACGATATCGGCGCGAGCGTTCACGATGCGGCGGCTGCCGGCTCGTTTCCCCTCAGCACACGTGGTCCGTACACGCAAGGATCGGTAGCGTCGGCCGCCATGCAGGTCCGTACCGCCGTGCTCCCCGCGGCCGGACTCGGCACGCGCTTCCTCCCGGCGTCGAAAGCGGTGCCCAAGGAGTTGATGCCGATCGGCGATACGCCGGCCGTGCAGTACGTGATCGACGAGGCCCTCGCCACGGGGATCGACCACATCGTCGTCGTCAGCAGCCACCAGAAACCGTCCATCGAGCGCTACTTCGAGCCGTCGCCGGAGGTGGTCGCCGCGCTCGAGGCGCGGGGGCGAACGGCACTGGCCGAGCGCATCCGCGCCATCGGTTCAGACTGGCGGGCGTCGGTCGTCTACCAGGACGAGCCGCTCGGGCTCGGTCACGCCGTCGGGTGTGCCCGCGAGGCCGTCGGCGACGAGCCGTTCGCCGTGCTGCTGCCCGACGAGCTGATGGGGGACTCGTCGCTCCTGGCGCAGATGAACGACCTCTGCGCCGACACGGGGGGCAGCGTCGTCGGGCTGAAGCAGGTCCCTCGCGCCGACGTCGGCCCGTACGGGGTCGTCGACCCCATCGGCTCCGTCGATGCCGACGGCGTCGTCGCCGTGCGCAACCTCGTCGAAAAGCCGCACCCGGACGAGGCCCCGAGCGACTTGATCCTGATCGGCCGCTACGTGCTCACCCCCGACGTCTTCGAGGAGATCGCCACGGTGACACCAGGTCGCGGCGGCGAGATCCAGCTCACCGACGCGCTGCGGGCGCAGGCCGCGCGCGGCCCGTTCCACGGTGTCGTCGGCGATGTCGAGCGTTTCGACACTGGTAACCCCCTCGGCCTGCTGACGGCGGCGATCGAGCTGACGTTGCGTCACCCCGACTACGGCCCCGACCTGACTCAATTTCTCGACGACCTGGCCAGGCGCCTCAGCGCGGAGGGCGGTCGGGCTGGTCGATGACGAGGCCGTGGGCGTCCACGTCGAACTCCGTCGTCTTGCCGTCCTCGCCGCTCCACCGGCGCCAGGTGCGCTCACCGACCCGGGTGTAGCGGCGCACGGCGACGTCGACGGCGAGCGACTCGACGTCGACGACGGCCACCCGCAGTTCGGCGGCGTCGCCGATGCCGAGCGGGAGCCGGCGGATCGGCACGGTCGCCGGGAACACCGAACACACGATGTCGATGTCGGTACAGCCGTCGAGCTCGGTGCGGTGGGCGCCGTTGACCTCGCCCCAGCGGTCGTGGCCGTCCGTCGCCAGCCACAGGTCCGGCTCGCCGGAGTCGCGGAACAACAGGAACTGGCGGATCCGCCACGTCGGAGCCAGCCGCAGCACGTACTGCACGCGCTCGCGGGCGAGCTCGGCGGTCGCCGTCCACGCCTCGTTCTCCCAGCGCAGCGACAGCGTCTCCCGATGCGCGCCGTCTCCCGTCCGCCAATGCGCGACGTGGCCACCGGCGGAGAAAGCCTCGATCGACGTCACGGGCCCCATCATGCGTCCCTGCGCGTCCGGTCGGCGGTCAGCGCTACCGTGCGCCCGTGATCGACCTGGAGGACGCGCAGCAGCTCGTCGTCGGCTCGTGCCCGCCGCTGGCCGCCGTGCGCACGGCACTCGTCGACGTGGTCGGGCGGGTGCTCGCTGCGGATGTCGTCGCCACCGAGGACGTCCCGCCGTTCCCCAATTCGGCCGTCGACGGCTACGCTGTACGCGCCGCCGACATGGCTGCGGTGCCGGTCGAATTGCTCGTCGTCGGCGAGGTCGCGGC
>JALZMG010000047.1 GCA_030858325.1 Actinomycetota bacterium
CGGATGAGCGCAGACGGCTCACGTAGCAGATGACAGCGACCGCGACCACGACCACCGTCGTCGTTCCCGGCACCCACCTCATGTCTGCGCTCGTGGGTCCACGGGACCAGCATCTGCGCCAGGTCGAAGCGGCGTTCCCTCGCGCCGACATCCAGGTGCGCGGCAACGAAGTCGTCATCCGGGGCGAGGACTCCGACCACGTCGGTGCGTTGTTCGAAGAGCTGGTCGGACTGCTCGAACGCGGTCACGACCTCGACGAGTCGAGCCTGCACCGCGTCATCGGCATGGTCTCGGAGTCCGAACGACCGAGCGAGATCCTCACCCAGGACGTGATGCGCGGCGCCAAGGGCCGCCAGATCAGGCCCAAGTCGGCCGGCCAGAAGCGCTACATCGACGCCATCGCCCAGAACGTCATCACGTTCGGTATCGGCCCGGCCGGCACCGGCAAGTCGTGGCTGGCCGTGGCGATGGCCGTCAAGGCGTTGCAGGCCAAGGAGGTGCAGCGGATCATCCTGACCCGACCGGCCGTCGAAGCGGGCGAGCGGCTGGGCTTCCTGCCGGGGGACCTGATGGCCAAGATCGACCCGTACCTGCGCCCGCTCTACGACGCGCTGTACGACATGGTCGAGGTGGAGGGCGCGCAGCGGCTGCTCGAGCGGCAGACCGTCGAGGTCGCGCCGCTGGCGTTCATGCGCGGCCGCACGCTGAACAACAGCTTCATCATCCTGGACGAGGCGCAGAACACGACACCCGAGCAGATGAAGATGTTCCTCACGCGCATCGGCTTCGGCTCGCGCGTCGTCGTCACCGGCGACGTGACCCAGGTCGACGTGCCAGACGGCCGCAGCGGGCTGCTCGGTCTGGAACCAGTGCTCAGCGGCATCGAAGGGTTGGGCTTCGTCCATCTCGGCAAGTCCGACGTCGTGCGCCACCGCATCGTCGCCGACATCGTCGCCGCCTACGAACGCAACGGCGACGCGCCGTCAGCCCGGCTCGGACGCCAATGACGGAGCCCCCGAGTCCCACCGTCGGTGCCGATGACCTCACGGTCGTCGGGTCCGACGAGCAGACCGCCGTCGATGTCGACGTCGAGCGCTGGTGCCGTCTCGCCCACGCCGTGCTGGACGACGACGGGCGACGCGGGGAGATCACGCTGACGTTCGTCGAGCGCGCCGAGATCGCCGCGTTGAACGTTGAACACCTCGGCGGCGAGGGCCCGACCGACGTGCTGTCGTTCCCGCTCGACGCGCAGCTCGCCCCGCACGACGTCGCTCCGCAGGGCGTCCCCGTGCTGCTCGGTGACGTCGTCATCTGTCCGGCCGTCGCCGCGCAGCAGGCCCCGGATCACGCCGGCACGCTCGACGACGAGTTGGCGCTGCTCGTCGTGCACGGCGTCCTCCACGTCCTCGGCCACGACCACGCCGACCCGGACGAGGCGGTGCAGATGCGCCACCGTGAGCTGGCACTGCTGGCGCGCCACCACTGGCACGGTCCTGCGCCGGCCGGATTCGGCCACGAGCACGCGGTGGCCCCCGGGGCGAGTCGATGATCGGCGTGGAGTTCACGTCCAGCGACGGGCTGATGCTCGGGATCATCCTCCTGCTGCTCATCCTGCTGGCGATGCTGGCCGTGGCGGAGACCGGCATCAACCGCATCGGCCTGCACAAGGCCGAGGCCATCGCCCACAACGAACCGCGCGTCGGCCGCGCCCTCGTCCAGTTGGTCGAGGAGCCGGCGAAGTTCCTCAACCCCGTCCTGCTCACCGTCAACATCCTGCAGACCGCCTCGGCGTTCCTCAGCACGATCCTCCTCGACCGGCTCTTCGGACCGTGGGGACTGGCCATCGGCTTCGTGTTGAACGTCGGCATCCTGTTCGTGTTCACCGAGGCCGTGCCGAAGACCTGGGCCGTGCTGCACAGCGAGCAGGCGGCCAAGGTGACGGCCCGGCCGACGCTGTGGCTCGTCAGGTTCTGGCCGCTGCGCTTACTGACGCGGGCACTGATCGGCTTCGCCAACGTGATCCTGCCCGGCAAGGGGCTGAAGGCGGGCCCGTTCGTGTCCGAGCGCGAGCTGCTCGGCATCGTCGAGGCGGCGGCCAACGACGACGTCATCGAGCACGAGGAGCGCGCGCTGATCGAGAGCATCATCGAGTTCGGCGACACCGTCGCCCGTGAGGTGATGGTGCCCCGCCCGGACATGGTCATCGTTCCTGACGACGCGACCGTCACGGGTGCGCTCGACCTGGCCATCGCCCACGGCTACAGCCGCCTCCCGCTGCATGCCGAAGACGGCGGCGACGTGCTCGGACTGCTGTACACCAAGGACCTGATCCGCGCCGAGCGCGACGGCAACGGGGACATGCCGGCGTCGGACCTCGTCCGCCCGGTGCGCTTCATCCCCGAGAACAAGCCGGTCGCCAGGCTGATGCGGGAGATGCAGGCGGGCAAGTTCCACCTGGCCATCGTCGCCGACGAGTATGGCGGCATCGCCGGGCTGATCACGCTGGAGGACTGCCTCGAGGAGCTGGTCGGCGAGATCGTCGACGAGTACGACATCGAAGAACTGCCCGTCCAGCGCCTGCCGAGCGGCGAGTACCTCATCGAGGGTGGGTTGCCCGTCGACGAGCTGAACGAGCTGCTCGACATCGAGGTGCCGAACGAGGAGTGGGACTCCGTCGGCGGGTTCCTGTTCGGCACACTCGAGCACGTGCCGGAACCCGGCGAGTCGATCGACCACCAGGGCTGGCGCTTCGCCGCCGAAGAGATCGACGGCCGGCGGATCCGCTTGATCCGCGTGTCCAGCGCGCCCGTCACGCCGCCGGCACAGCCGCAGCATGATCCGAGCAACGTCGAGCCGAGCCCCGTCGAACACAGGGCTGACCGCCTAGCCTGACGCGAGCGATCGAAGGACCTCGAGTACATCACCGCCGACGGCACGGTGGAGGGCGATCTGGACTCCGTCGTCGGGCGCGTCACCGCCACGCTCGTCGACGGCGGATGGGACGTCCACACCTCGGAGCGCCACGACGGCGCAGCGGCGGGCGTCGCTCCGACGCACGTCGTGATGGCCGCACGCGACGGCGTCGTTGTCCGGGTCGTCGTCGCGATCCTGGGCACGGTGCCGGCGCCTGCCGGTGCGCAGTGGACGCAGCTCGGTGTAGCCCATCCCGACGAGCGACTGGGGTGGACGATCACGACGTGAGGCGGGCACGGGTTCGCGACGGGGGAATCGACGGGCGTCGCCGTTCTCGGTAGCTTCCCCGGCCATATGGAGATCTCGTTGCAGGGCAAGGTGGCGCTCGTGACCGGCGCGTCGAAGGGCATCGGCAAGGCCATCGCCAAGGGCATGGCCGAGTCGGGTGCCAAGGTCATGCTGAGCAGCCGCAAGCAGGAGCAGCTGGAGGCGGCCGCCGCCGAGATCGACGGCGAGACGGCGGTGTTCGCCGCTCACGCCGGGAAGCTCGACGCCGCCGCCGCCTGTGTCGAGGCGACGATCGAGCGGTTCGGCCGCATCGACATCCTCGTCAACAACGCCGCCACGAACCCGCATTATGGGGCGACGCTCGAAGTCGACCCCGGCAGGTTCGACAAGACGTTCGAGGTGAATCTGCGCGGGCCACTGTTCTGGTCGCAGCTGGTCTGGGACAAGTCGTTGCACGAGCACCCTGGCGTCATCGTCAACATCGCCTCGGTCGGGGGAATGCGTTCGGAGTTCGGGCTCGGCGTCTACAACGTCTCCAAGGCGGCACTGATCCACCTGACCCGCCAGTTGGCCGCCGAGCTGGGCCCGACACGCGTCGTCGGCATCGCGCCGGGGCTGGTGCAGACCGACTTCGCCGCCGTGCTCGTTGCCAACTTCGGCGACTCGCTGGCCGCCGCGCTGCCGACGGAACGGTTGGGCGAACCCGAGGACATCGCCAACCTCGCCGTGTTCCTCGCCAGCGACAAGGCCAGCTGGATCACCGGCGACACCTATGTCATCGACGGTGGCGCCGGGGTCCGCAGCACGCACTGATCGACGGCCGGGCACCCTGAAACCAGGGTCATCCGGCGGGGATTTCGTGGGCCGTCCGTATCCTCGACGCGGCTGGGGGCGATGACGGAGGTGATGGATGACGACATGATCCGCAACCGACTTCGTGCGCTGGGGGAGGTCCCCGTCGATCCCGGTCTGGCGTCGGCCCACCTGACGGCGATGGACACGGCGCGACGGCGCCGACCCGTGGCCCCGGCTGCTGTCGTGCTCGGCGCCACCGTAGCGGTGGCCGCTGTGGCGACG
>JALZMG010000067.1 GCA_030858325.1 Actinomycetota bacterium
CTGGCCGCCGGCGCGCCGCTGGCCGTGCAGGGCACGAAAGCGGCCGTCAACGCGCAGATCAAGCAGGCGCTGCTGACGAGCTTCGACCTGTCGATGGCGCTGGAGATGCCATGCCTGCTGTCGGCCGACCACATCGAGGCCGTCGATGCGTACGTCAGCGGCCGCACCCCGACGTTCCAGGGTCGATGACGATGGACGCGCCCACACCTGACCACGGCGACGAGTGGCCGAACGAGACGATCGAGTCGCTCATGACGACTCGGGCGATCCGCCGGTTCACCGACGAGGCGGTCAGCGACGACGAGCTGACCGTCTGCCTGCGCGCCGCGCAACAGGGCCCGAGCGGCGGCAACGTGCAGCCGCAGCAGTACGTCGTGGTGACCGAGCCCGAGGCCAAGGCGATCGTCGGCGAGTGGTATCGCAAGGCCTTCTTTCGCTACGAGGCGTCGCTGCCGGAGCCGACCGAGTTCCGTGACGAGCAGCAGGCAGCGTCGTGGCGGCGGACGCGCGATGCCAGCCGCCACCTGGCCGAGCACCTCGCCGATGCACCGGCGCTCGTGCTGTTCCTGCAACCGCTGATTCACTGGACGCCGCGCGACGCCGACGGGGAGATGGACATCGGGCGACTCGACGCCAGCGTCTACCCGGCGGTGCAGAACTTCTGCCTCGCGGCCCGCTCGCTCGGGTTGGGCACGGCGCTGACGACCGTCATCCGTATCCACGCCGCCGAGGTCCTGGCCGGGCTCGGCGTACCGGACGGTCGCTACGAGATCGCCGCGCTGGTACCCGTCGGACACCCGGCCGGGAACTTCGGTGTCGCCCCGCGCAAACCGGCGGCTGCCGTCACGCACTGGAACCGCTGGGGCGACCGCCGCCGCTGACCCCAGCAGTCAGCAGTCAGCAGCCACGCACCAGAACCTACGAACCGGGTTCGACGGACTCGCTCGGCGATTTCCCACCCTTGCCGCTGGCGGCCCCCTGGAGGGATGACGGTCACTTCCGGCCGTCGGTTCTTGACAAGACAGGAGGTGCCGATGCCACTCATCGGTGGAGATCTGGCGGCGATGTCTGCACTGGCCCGGCGGTTCGCCGCCGCCGGGTCCGAGTTCCGCGCTCACGCCGACGGGATCACGCGACGGGTCGCCGACGCGCTCGGCGAGTTCGGCGACGAGATGGGGCGTCTCGACCACGACGCCCGTGCGCTCGCCGAGCAGATCGACGCACAGCAGGCTCGTCTGCGCGCCCAGTCCGAGGCCACCGTGTGGACCGGCCGACGCCGGGACATGCAGGACCAGTACGTCCAGGCGCTCGGCGCCGACATCCGCGGCGTGCGCTCCTCGATCGACGGCTTCGTCGACCAGGCGTCCTCGGTCGTGCGCGGCGCGCTGACGTCGACGATGACCGAGATGCAGTCGCGCGTCGAGGCGACCGGGATTCAGGCCGAGAGTACGGCGACGTCGTTCGGCACCGCCGTCGAGCAGCAGCGGGCGGCGTTCGACCACGTGATGAACGGATGAAGGGACAACGACCATGAGCCAGGAACTCGTCGGTGCCGACCTCGCGCATCTCGATGCGCTCGCCACCGCCTACGACACGGCCGGCCGCGAGGTCGCCCTACACGCGGAGGAACTGCGCGGCCGGCTGGGCACGGCCGTCTCCTCGTTTCAAACCACGATGTCGCGGCTGCAGGCTGCAGCCGGCGCACTGACAACAGCGATGGACGACGAGGTCGCCGCAGTCGCCAACCACGCCGCCACGGTCGGCTGGACCGGCGCCAACCGCCACGCTTTCGACGCCGACCTGCATCGCTTCGTCGGCATCGTACGCACCGGCGCGGCGGCCATCGACGACGGCGTCGCCGACCTGCGCACCGACGTCGACCAACGCTTCGCGCCCGTGCTCGACGAGTTCGGTGTTTCCGTGCGCGACGCCGCCGGCGGCATCGACACGGCCACGACCGAAATGCGCACATCCGTCGCCGCCCAGCGCGACCGTCTCGACGAGGCCGCCAACGTCGGCTGGACCAACGCCTGAGTGCCGGCCCCGGCTTCGCGCATCTGGAGCCTGAGGTTCGCCGACGAGGCGGATGCACCGTCGGCCATTCGGACGGCGGTCTTGGCGCCACTACATTCGGCGCCAATGGGGATCGACAACGTCGCTGACATTCTGCGCACGCACGCCGACGAGCAGCCGGATGCGGTGGCCATCGTCCAGGGCGAGCGAACCACGTCGTGGGCCGAGCTGTACGAGCGGGCCTGCTGCGTCGCCGCCGGGCTGGCCGAGGCCGGTGTCGGTGACCAGGACCGGGTCGCGTTCCTCGACAAGAATGGCACCGATCACTTCGAGGTCTTCTTCGGCGCCGCACTCGGCAATGCCGTGTGCGTGGACGTCAACTGGCGGCTGGCGACCCCGGAGGTCGAATACATCGTCAACGACGCGGCGGCCAAGGTGTTCGTCGTCGGCCAGGACTTCGTGCCCGTGCTCGAGGCGATCGCCGACGACCTGCGCGGCGTCGAGACGATCCTCGTCATCGGCGGCCACGAGCGCTACCTGGATTACGACGAGTGGGTCGCCGCCCACGAACCGCTCGACCCGCACACGCCGAGCGGGCATGACGACGTCGCCTTCCAGCTCTACTCCAGCGGGACGACCGGCCGCCCGAAGGGCGTCATGCTGAGCAACGACAACTTCTTCGGCCTGCTGCCGCTGGTCAGGGAGATGTGGGAACTCGACGCCGACAGCGTGAACCTGGTCGCCATGCCGCTGTTCCACATCGGTGGCGGCGGCTGGGCCGTGGCCGGCATGTACACCGGCGCCCGCAGCGTCATCATGAGCGATCTCGACCCCGCTGCATTGATCGGCCTGATCCCCGCCCACGGCATCACCCATGCCTTTCTCGTGCCGGCCGTCCTGCAGTTCATGCTGATCGTCCCCGGCGCCGCAGATGCCGACTACTCGTCACTGAAGACGGTCGTCTACGGCGCCTCGCCGATCAGCGAGGAGGTGCTCGCCGGCAGCGTGGCGATGCTCAAGTGCAAGTTCTGGCAGGCCTACGGGCTGACCGAGACGACCGGCGCCATCGCCAACCTGGCGCCCGAGGACCACGACGCCGGCGGACCGAAGCGCCATCTGCTGCGCTCGTGCGGCAAGGCCGGCCCCGGCGTCGAACTGCGCATCGTCGATCCGGACAGCCGCGACGACGTCCCCACCGGCGAGGTCGGTGAGATCTGGATTCGCAGCCCGCAGGTGATGAAGGGCTACTGGAACGACGAGGCGGCGACGCGCGAGGCGATCGACGACGACGGCTGGTTCCGCTCCGGCGACGCCGGCTTCCTCGACGCCGACGGCTACCTGTTCATCCACGACCGCGTCAAGGACATGATCGTCTCCGGTGGCGAGAACGTGTACCCGGCCGAGGTCGAAAACGTGCTGATGGGCCACCCGGCCATCGCCGACGTCGCCGTGATCGGCGTGCCCCACGAACGCTGGGGCGAGACGGCCAAGGCCGTCGTGGTCGCCGCCGGCGGCGCCGAGGTCGACGCCGACGACGTCATCGGATACGCCCGAGAGCGCTTGGCCAGGTTCAAGTGCCCGACGAGCGTGGACGTCGTCGACGCGCTGCCGCGCAATCCCAGCGGCAAGGTTCTCAAGAAGGACCTGCGCGCCCCGTACTGGGAAGGCCGCGAGCGCCAGGTCAACTGAGTCGCAGGAGACGGCCGTGGACTACAACCTGCCGGACGATCTGGTGGCCTACGTGGCCGAGCTGGACGACTTCATCGAGCGGGAGATCAAACCGCTCGAGCGCCAGGACGACAACATCCGCTTCTTCGACCACCGCCGGGAGGACGCCCGCACGGACTGGGAGCGCGGCGGCCTGCCCAACGAGGAGTGGGAGGCGCTGTTGGGCGAGGCCCGCCGGCGTGCCGACGCCGCCGGCCACTACCGCTACGCGTTCCCGAAGGAGTACGGCGGTCGCGACGGCACGAACCTGGGGATGGCCGTGATCCGCGAGCACTTCGCCCGCAAGGGTCTGGGGCTGCACAACGACCTGCAGAACGAGCACTCCATCGTCGGCAACAACGTCGGGTTGCTGCTGATGCTGGAGTATGGCACCGACACGCAGAAGACGGAGTGGGTCGACGACCTCGCCGCCGGCCGGCGCGGATTCGCGTTCGGGATCACCGAGCCCGAGCACGGCTCGGACGCCACCCACATGGAGACCGTCGCCGTGCGGGACGGCGACGAGTGGGTGATCAACGGGGCGAAGACTTGGAACACCGGCATGCACAAGGCGCGCTACGACCTGATCTTCGCCAGGACCAGCGGGAGTCCCGGCGATGGCCACGGCATCACCGCGTTCCTCACGCCGACCGACGCGCCCGGGTTCGTGGTCGAGGAGTTCCTCTGGACGTTCAACATGCCGACCGACCACGCCCGGATCTCGCTGACCGACGTGCGCGTCGCCGACGCCGACATCCTCGGCGGCGAGGGCCGCGGGCTCGGCGTCGTGCAGCACTTCTTCAACGAGAACCGCATCCGCCAGGCCGCCTCCAGTCTCGGCGCGGCGCAGTTCTGCATCGACGAGTCCGTGCGCTACGCCAAGGAGCGCAAGCCGTTCGGCAAGGCGCTGGCGACGAATCAGGGCATCCAATTCCCGCTCGTCGAGCTGCAGACGCAATGCGAGATGCTGCGCGCGCTGATCCACAAGACGGCGTGGCTGATGGACACCGACGGCGCGTTCTCCCAGTCGGACAAGGTGTCGATGTGCAACTACTGGTCGAACCGGCTGTGCTGCGATGCGGCCGACCGGGCGATGCAGGTCCACGGTGGGCTCGGCTACTCCCGCCACAAACCGTTCGAGCACATCTACCGCCACCACCGCCGGTACCGCATCACCGAAGGCGCGGAGGAGATCCAGATGCGCAGGGTGGCCGGGTACATGTTCGGCTTCATGAGCCAGCGCGCACCGAAGGGCGTCGAGTCGACACGTGTCGACGACAACTCGCCGGCACCCACACGGAGCGACTGAGCGACCGTGCAGTTCCCGCCGGCGCCGGGCGAGCTGCTCGGCGCCATCGCCGCGCTGCTCACCGACCAGGTGCTGGCGGCCGTTCCGGAGGAACTGGTCCATCAGGTCCGCGTCGCCGCCCACCTCGCCGCGCTGCTGGAGCGGGAGACTCGCCTGGGGCCGGCGGCAGCGGCGCGCGAGCGGGAACTGCTCGCCGCGCTGCTCGGTGTCGACGCCGACGATCCCGCCGCCGTTCTTGCCGCACGGTTGCGCGCTGAAGATGACGCAGACTTCGAGCGCCGGGCGTGGGACGCGCTCGTCGAGGTGACGCGTCAGGACCTGGCGATCGCCAAGCCGGGCCACGACGCCTGGGAGGGACGGTGACCGACCCGGCAACCCCCCGATCCGTCCTTTCCGATCGGCCCGAACCAGCCGTTTCGAACGGACAGTTCGTCGGCGCCGAACCGAAGATCGTGCCGTCGCCGACGGAGCCGGTCGACGTGCCGGTCGGGTTGGCCAACGCGCTCGGTGAGGCGTGGGGCGCCGACGTGACCGTGAGCGGGCTGTCGTCGACGACGGCCGGCGCGCGGCGGCAGAACATCGTGTTCACGGCGGCCGTCGACGGCGAGCAGCGGCGACTGGTGGCGACGATCGTCCCCGCCGGCGAGACATTGATCAACTCGATCGCTGCCGAGGCGGGCGTGCGCGCGGTGGCCGAAACGGCCGGCGTGGTCGTGCCGCACGTCCACCTGGCGCGCGACGAGGGGGGCGCCGTCGGCGGTCCGTTCATGGTGTCCGACTTCGTGCCCGGCGAGACCGTGCCCCGGCGCGTGCTGCGACTCGTGGCCGAACGGGGCATCGGCGATCTCGTCGCCTCCCAGCTCGGCGAGTCACTGGCCCGCTTGCACGGCATCGAGCCCGTTTGTGTCGGCGTACCGCTGCGCACGTTGGAGACGCCCGGGCCCGCCCCCGAGGCGGCGTTGGCCGGGCTGGCGGGCGCCGTCGACGAGCTGCCCCAGGCTCGTCCGGCCATGGCGCTCGGCCTGCGCTGGCTGGAGCGTCATCTCCCGCCGGCGCCCCCGCGCCCGACGATCGTGCACACCGACGTGCGCAACGGCAACGTGATCGTCGGCGACGACGGGCTGCGGGCGGTGCTCGACTGGGAGGGCGCGCTGGCGGCCGGCGACCCGATGCAGGACGTCGCCTGGCCGGCGCTGCGGATGTGGCGGTTCCGCGAGGACGCCGCGGAGATCGGTGGGTTCGCCGGGCGGGCGCCGTACATCGCCGGGTACGAAGCGGCGGGCGGCGCGTTCGACGAGGAGCGCTTCGAGTGGTGGAAGGTCGAGGGCACGCTGCGCTGGGCCGTCGGACTGGCGGCACAGGCGATGGCCTTTCTCGACGGGCGCGTCCCGAACATCGTCATGGCCGCCAGCGGCCGCCGGGTCAGCGAGCTGGAATGGGACCTCCTGATGCTGATCCGCGCTTGAAGACCGTTCTGTCCTTTCCAACCGGCCGGATACGGCCGGTTGGAAAGGACACAGTTCGGGGTCTTCATTGCGGATACGTGGCCTCGTCGGGGGCCACGTCCGTCGCGTCCAGCGCGCGCAGGGCGGTGGCGTCGCCGCCGAGCGCCTCGACAATCGTCACGTAGTCGAAGCGCATCAACGCCAGCCACGAATGCTCGGCGTCGCCGGGAGCCCCTGGCAGGTCGTCGTCGCGCAGGTCGTCGACGTAGCTGGCGCCGGACTCGGCGGCGATCCGCTCGAGCACGGGCGACGGGAAGACCTCGCTGCCGAACACGGCCGGTACGTCCAGCTCCTCCACCTGGCCGACGAGCGCGGCCACGTCTCGTGCGCTCGGCTCGTCGAACGACGACGGCTGGATCGCGCCGACCACCGTCCAGTCGTACTCCCGCGCGAAATAGGCGTAGGCGTCGTGGTACGTGAGCAGCAGCCGCCGAGCGGCCGGAATCGTTGCCGTCGCCGTGTGCAGTGCGGCGTCGAACTCGTCGATGCGGGCGGCGAAGGCGTCGTGGTTCGCCCGGAACCGGTCGGCGTTGGCGGGATCCCTGGTCACGAGCACATCGCGGATCAGCGCCGCGTACTCGGCGGCCATCGGCGGGTTCGTCCACAGATGTGGGTTCGGTGTGCCGCCGTCCTCGGGGAACGAGAAGTCTTAGATGTACTCGTCCTCCGGCAGGATCGTCGTCCCCAGCTCGCAGATCTCCGCCCCTCCGGCGAGGTTCGCCGCGGCCAACTCCTTGGTCGGCTCCTCCAGCACGAGACCGTTGACGAACACGATGTCGGCATTCTCTAACGAGGCGACCACGCTCGGCTCCGGCTCGTAGGTGTGGCTGTTCGTGCCCTCGGGAACGAGGCCGGTGACGACGGTGGCCGTTCCGCCGGCGATGTTGGCGACGATGCTGGTGATCGGGGCGACCGTCGTGGCGACGCGCAGCGGCCGGTCCGCAACGGGGTCGCCCTCACCGCACCCCGGGACGGCGGCTCCGGAGCCGGCTCCGCATGCGGTGAGGGTGACGACGATGAGCGAGCCGACGAGAAACCAGCGCCAGCACCACCGCCGGGGAGCCCCCTTCATCATCGTCATGGCCTCCTTCTGCGAGTCGGTCGCAAGATTCCTGCAAGTGACTCGCAACAGTACTTCGACTACGGTGGTCCCGTGACTGCACCTACGGCGACCCGCACGAGCGGCCCGGCGGGCGTCGCCGAGGCGATTTTGCTGCTGCACCGGCGCGGCTGGCGAGTGACAAAGGCACGCTCGGCGCTCCTCGACGACCTGCATGCGGCACCCGGACGGGTCACCGCCGACGAGTTGATCCAGCGCCACCCGGACGCTGACCCGGCAACGATCTACCGTTCACTCGCGCAGTTCGAAGCAGCTGGCATCCTCGAGCACGTCCACCTCGGGCACGGACCGGCGGCATATCGCTGGGTCGGCGCGCGCACGTTCACCGTCGTCTGCGACGGTTGCGGCCGCACGTCCGAGATCCCCAGGCGCGACGTCGCCTCCTTCGTCGCGGCCATCGAGCGACGGCACGGCTTTGCCGTCGATCTCGGCCACTTCGCGCTGTCGGGGCACTGCGCCGACTGCACCGCAACGGGCGGTGCCTCGTGACGTCCGGCGCCGCGCCGCTCGTACTGCTGGAGCACGTGTCGTGCGGCTACGGCGGCGCGCCGACCGTCGAGGCCGTCGACCTGCGCATCGATCCGGACGAGTTCGTCGGCCTCGTCGGTCCGTCCGGCGCCGGCAAGACGACGATCCTGCGGGCGATCACCGGGGCGTTGACGCCGGTGCACGGGCGGGTCCAACGCCGCACGGGATTGCGTCTCGGCTACGTCCCCCAGCTGGCGACGATCGACTGGAACTTCCCGGTCACCGTGGCCGAGGTCGCGGCGATGGGCCTGGCCACGCGCGGCTGGGGGCCTCGGCTGGGAGCCGGCGGGCGGCGGGCCGTGGCCACGTCCCTCGACCGCCTCGGCATCGGCGACCTGGCAGGGCGGCACGTCCGGCGCCTCTCCGGCGGGCAGCAGCAGCGGGTGTTCCTCGCCAGGGCGCTCGTCGGCGAGCCCGATCTCGTGCTGCTCGACGAGCCGACGGCGGGGATCGACGTACGCACGCGCCACGAGGTGCTGCACCTGCTGGCCGACGTGCACCAGCAGGGGATCACCGTCGTGCTGACGACACACGACCTCAACGGGCTGGCCGCCCACCTGCCGCGGATCGTCTGCGTCAACCGCACCGTCGTCGCCGCAGGCCCGCCCGCCGAGGTGCTCCGCCCGTACGTGCTGGAGCGGACGTTCGGGGCGCCGATGGAGGTGTTGCAGCACGGAGGAATGCCGGTCGTCGTCGATCACCCCCATCTCTTCACGCCCGCCGAGCGCCGTTCGGCCTGAGCGCATGGCCGCCGTCGACCTCCTCGAACCGTTGCAGTTCGCCTTCTTCCGCAACGGCCTCGTCGTCGCCACCGTCGCCGGAGCGCTGTGCGGGCTGGTCGGCGTGTTCGTCGTGCTCCGCGGCATGAGCTACCTCGGCCACGGGCTGTCCCACGCCGTGTTCGGCGGTGCTGCGCTGTCGGCCGTGCTCGGGATCAGCTACTTCGTCGGGGCGGGGCTGTGGGGTCTGCTCTCTGCGCTCCTGATCGGGCGCGTCGCCAGGCGGCGGCCGGTCGGCGCCGACGCGGCGATCGGTGTCGTCACGACGGCCTCGTTCGCCGTCGGGCTGGCGATCCAGGCGCGGGCGGGCACGGCGGCGCGCAGCATCGACGCCGTGCTGTTCGGC
>JALZMG010000069.1 GCA_030858325.1 Actinomycetota bacterium
CCGACTGGCAGCGCATCACCGGTGTCGACGGCCTCGGCACCGACCTCCCCGTCATGCGCCCCGGCTGCGGGTCCTTGAGCGTCGACCCCGACCGTGTCGACGAGCTGCGGGCACGCCACGAGGGCGGCCGGCTGCGGTCGCGACGGATCGAGCTAGCCGCCGCCGAGGACGAGATGGAGTCGATGTTCGATCGCGGCTGGACCGACGGGTTGCCGGTCGTGCCGCCGACCGAGCAGCGCGTGTTGCGGATGCTCGACGCCATCGCTCGCGATCCGGCAGAGGTCGTCGCCACCGTGCCGCCGGATCTCGTCGACGTCACCGTCGAGAAGGTGGCCATCGCCGCTGTCATGGCCGGTTGCCGGCCCGAGTACCTGCCGTGGGTGCTGACCGTGGTCGAAGCGATCTGTACCGACGAGTTCAACATCCACGGCGTCCTGGCGACGACGATGCCGATCGGGCCGGTCATCATCGCCAGCGGCCCGGGCACGCAGGCGATCGGCATGAACAGCGGCGTCAACGCACTCGGACAGGGCAACCGCGCCAACCTGACGATCGGGCGGGCCGTGCAGCTCGTGGTCCGCAACGTCGGAGGCGGTCGCCCGGGAGAGGTCGACAGGGCGACCCACGGCAATCCGGGCAAGCTGTCGTTCTGCTTCGCCGAGTTGGCCGATGGACCGGTCGGCACGCTCGCCGAACAGCAAGGACTGAGTGCCGGTGTCGATGCGATCACGGTGTTCGCCGGCGAGGGTCCACGCTGCGTGATCGATCAGCACTCGCGCACGGGTGAGAGCCTGGCGGCCAGCCTGGCCGCGTGCCTGCGGACCATGCACCATCCCAAGCTCGTCATCGCCTTCGACGCCGTGCTCGTTCTCGGCCCCGAACACCTGCGGGTGTTCACCGACGCCGGATGGGACCGGGCACGGGTCCTCGAGGAGCTGCACGCCCGCCTCAACGTGCCCGGTGACGAGCTCGTCGTCGGCGCCGGCGGCATCGAGGAGGGCATGCCCGAGTCGTTCGCCGGCAGCACGCTGCCGAAGTTCCGGCCAGGCGGCATCCTCTTGGCGTCCGCGGGTGGCGGGGCAGGGCTCTTTTCGGCCATCATCGGTGGTTGGGCCAACGGGGCCACGGGCAGCCAGCCCGTCACCAAGGAGGTGTCGTGAGTTACGTCCTCGATCCGACCGGTGAGCGGACGGTCACCGAGCGTCAGCGCCTCGACCGTCCGGCGTCGGTTCACGGGCTGCGCGTCGGGCTGCTCGACATCTCCAAACCGCGCGGTGACGTGTTCCTCGACCAGCTGGCGGCGCGACTGACCGCGGCCGGGGCGTCGGTGCAGCGCTACCGCAAGCCGACGTTCACGAAGCCAGCGCCCGTCGACCTGCGCCACGAGATCGCCACACAGTGCGACCTCGTCATCGAGGCGCTCGCCGATTGAGGCAGCTGTACGTCGTGCAGTGTGCACGACATCAGTGATCTGGAGCGGTGTGGCATCCCCGGCGTGTTCGTCGCCTCGGCGGAGTTCGAGCAGGCGGCGCAGGCCCAGGCGCAGTCGCTCGGCTTCTCCGCCGCCGCCCGCGTGTTCACGCCGCACCCGATCCAGGACCGCACCGACGACGAGATGCGCGCCTACGCCGACGCCGCGTTCGACGAGATCGTCGCCCAGGTCACGGCCTGAAGAGACTTCTGCTGTCCTTTCCGATCGGCCATCTGATGGCCTCGCTCGCTCGAAACTCGCCCGACTCGGGCGGTCTCGCTGCGCCTGGCGGCGCCGGGCCTCCGGGCCAACGCTCGACGCGCGACTCGAGCTCAGGACTGAGGATTGGCGGCGATGGCGTCGGCGGTCGCCAGGATGGCTCGGGCGTTGGCGACGTGAAGGTTCTCGATCATCCGGCCGTCGACGGTGACGACGCCCTTGCCGCCGGCTTGGGCCTCGGTGAACGCATCGATGACGCGGCGGGCGTGGTCGATCTCCTCCGCCGTCGGTGACCACGCCTCGTTGGCTGGGTCGACCTGGCTCGGGTGGATCAGCGTCTTGCCGTCGAAGCCCAGCTCGACGCCTTGGCGGCACTCGGCGGCGAACCCATCGGCGTCGCGCACGTCGTTGTAGACGCCGTCGAGGATCACCGTGCCGGATTCGCGAGCAGCGAGGACGGCGAGGGCGAGGTGCGGCACCAGGTTGGCCCGCCCGGGAATCAGCGGGGCCCGGATTTCGCGCGCCAGATCGTTCGTCCCCATCACCAGCACGGTCACGCGCGGGTGGGCGGCGATGCGGCGCACGTCGAGGATCGCCGTCGGCGTCTCGACCATCGCCCAGATCGCGGTGGACGTGGCACCGACGGCGTCGAGGCGGGCGGCGACCTCGTCGAGGTCGTCCGTCGAGCCGACCTTGGGGATGACGACCGCGGCGGGCGCGGCCGCACCGGCGGCGGCGAGGTCGTCGTCACCCCATGGCGTGCCCAGACCGTTGCAGCGGATCGTCAGCTCCCGCCGGCCGTACGCGCCGGACGTCACCGCGGCGACGGCGCGGTCCCTGGCTTCCGGCTTGGCACCCGGCACCACTGCGTCCTCGAGGTCGAAGATGATCGCGTCCGCAGGGATCGTCTTCGCCTTCTCCAGCGCCCGCTCGTTGGCCGCCGGCATGTACAGCACGGAGCGCCGCGGCCGCAGCACCGGCGGGGACTCGCCAGGCACGCCGGTCACGCGTCCCGACCGTCGAGCCCGTAGGCGGCGGCCAGTTCAGGATCCCGGCCGGCGAGCTGGCGGGCGAGTGCGACGACGACCCTGCACTGCTTGACCGACGCGTCGTCTTCCATCTTGCCGTCGAGCATCAGCGCACCCGTGCCGTCCCCCATCGCCTCGATCACCCGCTGCGCGTGGGCGACATCGGCAGGGTCCGGGCTGAACACGCGCCTGGCGATGTCGATCTGTGCCGGGTGCAGACTCCACGCGCCGACGCAGCCGAGCAGGTAGGCGTTGCGGAACTGGTCCTCGCACGCCGTGGTGTCGGCGATGTCGCCGAACGGGCCGTAGTAGGGCAGGACGCCGTACGTCACGCAGGCGTCGACCATGCGGGCGATCGTGTAGTGCCACAGGTCCTGCTGGTACGTCGCCCGCGGCTGCGACGCGTCGTCGCCGTGCGGGTCCTCACGTACGAGGTAGCCGGGATGGCCGCCGCCGACGCGCGTCGTCTTCATCCGCCGGTTGGCAGCCAGGTCGGCCGGCCCGAGAGACAGCCCCTGCATGCGCGGGGAGGCGGCGCAGATCTCCTCGACGTTGGCCACGCCGCGCGCCGTCTCCAAGATGGCATGGACGAGCAGTGGTCGCTCCAACCCTGCCTTGGCCTCCAGCTGGGCGAGCAGGCGGTCGACGTACTGGATGTCCTCCGGGCCCTCGACCTTGGGGATCATGACCACGTCCAGGCGGTGGCCGACCTCGGTGACGGCGGTGACGAGGTCGTCGAAGCCCCATGGCGAATCGAGCGAGTTGACGCGCGTCCACAGCTGGGTCCCGTCATGATCCCAGGCCGTCCCGATCTCCACCAGGCCAGCGCGGGCGGCCTGCTTGTCGGCGGCCGGCACCCCGTCTTCCAGGTTGGCCAACAGCACGTCGACGGTCGGGGCGATAGCCGGCACCTTGGCCACCATCTTCGGGTTCGACGGCGGCAGGA
>JALZMG010000103.1 GCA_030858325.1 Actinomycetota bacterium
GCGCTGCCCCGCCGGCTGGTCGAAGCGCAGTGGTTGGCTGGATGCGACGTGGACGCCGATGAGGATCTCGTCGCCGACACGTGTGCCCAGATTGACGGACTCGCCGGTGCGCGTGGCCAGCGCCTGCAGATGCGGCAGCAGGCGATCGAAGCCGAGGTGCGCCTCGGCCCGCCGGCCGAGCGCGACGAGCACGACACTGAGGTGATAGCGCTCCGTCCGGTCGTCCTGGGCGAGCAGCCCGGCACGAAGCAGGGCGCGCATCAGCCGGTGCGTGGTGCTGATCGACAGGCCAGTCAGGGCGGCGATGTCGCTGACGCCGTTGTCGCCGTCGCTGGTGGCGAAGCAGTCGAGCACGGCGAGCGCCCGCTCGACGGCCTGCGCTCCCGTCCGGTGCTCGGCCATCACACGAAATGGTATCCCATTCTGCAGGATATAATCCTACAATGTAGAAAGTTGACTATGCTGGTCATATTTACACCAGCCTGGGGAAATCGGACCACCTCTGGCTCATTGGAGATCGATCTCACTGTCTCCGTCGCCGGTCTGCTCGTCGGGTTGGTCGTCGGCCTCACCGGCATGAGCGGCGGCGCCCTGCTGAGACCGATCATGGTGCTGTTCTTCGGTGTTGCACCGTTGACCGCAGTGTCCAGCAACCTGGTCGCCGGACTCGTCATGAAGCCGGTCGGTGGTGGCGTTCACCTGCGACGCGGCACCGTCAACCTGGGGATCGTGCGTTGGCTGTCCTTGGTTCCGTGCCGGCGGCGTTTGTCGGCGTCCTCGTACTCGCCGCGCTCGGCGACGGCGAGGCCACGCAGAACGCGCTGAAGGTGATGCTTGGGATCGCGCTCTTGATCGCCCCGGCGGCGCTCGGCCACCTGCTGTTCGGCGACTTCCAACTCGCGCTCACGACGTCGCTGCTGATCGGCGCGCTGCCGGGGGTATACGTCGGGGCGCGGTGGTCGGCGCTGCGCCGAACGCCGTGATCCGCCCGCTGCTCGTGGTCGTTCTCGTCGCATCGGCGCTGAAGTTGCTCGCTGTGCCGACCGTCGTCGTCGCCGGCATACTCGGGACGGCCGGCGCGGGTGCGGTCGCCCTGCTGTGGCGCCGCCGCGGCGACTCGCAACGCGCCTATCACGGCGTCCAGCCCAGCCCCAATCGGCGTGGTCGCGCCGATGGATGGTGCCCACAGGCGGTCGTAGAATCGGTCGCCATGACGCCGGAAGCCGCGCTTGACCGGGTGGTCCACTGCCTGGACCGGGCCCACGACACGAGCTTCAAGGCCAAGGCGTTCCACCGCGCCCGCAATGTCGTGCGGGCGACTGACCCGGCCGAGCTGGCCGAGCGGGCGGCGGCCGGCACGCTGACGAAGCTCGACGGCATCGGCGACTCCAGCGCCAAGGTGATCACCGAGGCGCTCGGCGGCGGCGTCCCGGAGTACCTGACCAAGCTGGAGACGACGACGGAAGTGCCGATGACGGCGGACGGCCGGCGCTATCGAGATGCGCTGCGCGGCGACTGCCACCTGCACTCCACGTGGAGCGACGGTGGCGCCGAGATCGAGGAGATGGCGGCCACAGCGATCGCTCTCGGCCACGAGTACATGGTGCTCACCGACCATTCGCCGCGCCTGACGATCGCCCACGGCCTGGACCGGGAGCGGCTGCAGCGCCAGCTCGGCGTGATCGCCGAGCTCAACACGCGGCTGGCCCCGTTCCGCATCCTCACCGGCATGGAGGTCGACATCTTGGAGGACGGCTCGCTCGATCTCGACGACGACCTGCTCGGCCGCCTCGATGTCGTCGTCGCCAGCGTGCACTCGAAGCTGCGCATGGAGCGCCAGCCGATGACGGAGCGAATGGTGCTGGCCGTTTCCTCGCCGCACGTCGACATCCTCGGCCACTGCACCGGGCGGCTGATCGGCAAGCGCCCGGAGTCGACGTTCGATGCCGACTACGTGTTCGCCGCGTGCGCCCAGTTCGACACCGCCGTGGAGATCAACTGCCGGCCCGAGCGCCTGGACCCGCCGCGCGAGCTGCTCGACGTGGCCATCGGCTACGGCTGCTGGTTCTCCATCGACACCGATGCCCACGCCACGGGCCAGCTCGAGTGGCAGGCCCACGGCTGTGACCGCGCCGCCGAGCGCGAGGTGCCGCTCGAGCGCGTCGTCAACACGATGTCCGCCGTCGACCTGTTGGCCTGGGCCTCCGTCTCGGGCGCGGCCTGACTGACCGGGCGATCTCTTCAGCCAGCGTCGGCGGGAACGATCAGCCCGACGCCGTGCTCGGCGGCGAGTTGCTGTGCCGCCGTCGCGCCGTCACGGGCGGTCAGCACCGTCGGGCACTCCTGCACGACGGCCGCCGCCCACGCCGCCAGGCCCGTCGGCTGCGCCAGCGGGGCCATGATCAGCACGGGTGAGCCGCGGCGGACGGGCAGCGGCGTCAGCAGCCGCCCCAGGTCGACGTCCAGC
>JALZMG010000128.1 GCA_030858325.1 Actinomycetota bacterium
CCGCACGACACTTCCGTCGTGCGGCGACACGACTCCGCGTCGAACGTGAAGTTGAACTGCCGCAGCGGCGCGTAGGCGTTGGCCCAGCGGATGCCTGCGGCCGAGGAGTCGCCGATGATCCCGATGCGCGCCGCAGCACCGGCACCGTCGTAGAACACGGTCGTGTAGGCGCCGGCCGGTTGAGCGGGGAGCGCCGACGACGGCGACGGCTGCGGTCAACACGATCGCCAGGAGCGTCGCGGCCCTCGGGGCTTGCCGGGCGCGAGCGTGCGCCGCCCCTTGCGCTCGCGATTCGTCCATCGTCATCCGTCGTGCCTTCCGGTTCAGCCCACTCGCGCCAGCAGCTGTCCCGCCACCTGCTCGGCCACGGGCGCCAACGGTACACCGGCGTCGACCCCTCCGACCACGACGGTGACCGTCGTTGCGTCGCGTCGCGCCGTCACCGCCACCGTCAGGCTCGGGTACGGCACGTCGGCGGACGGTCCGGCGCTGACCACGACCTCGATGCCCGGGATCGGCGGGGTCGGAGCTGTCGAGGAGCCACCGTCGGGAACTGCGATCTCCAGGGCACTGACGTTGACCGACGTCTCAGGACCGACGGCGGCACACGCCGACAGCGCCTCGAAGCCGGCCTCTGCAGCCGCATCGTCTTCGGCCTCGATGATCAGATCGACGCTGAGGAGGCCGTTGTCGAGTGGCTGCTCGGGCGCACGGAACGTCCGCTGCAGCCACGAGCCGCCGCGCCTGAGCGCCCCCGCCGGACACGTCACGAGCCCCTGGAACGGATCGGCCTCAGCCTCCAGCACCGGGTCCATCAGCGCCGGGTCGAGGTCGCGGATGGCCCAGCTCGCCGGCACGCCGATCTCGTCGGCGCCGAGCAGCGCCACGCCCAACGTCTCCAGTTGCGACGGCGGCGGAGCCGTCGCGCCGGACAACGTGTCGATCGGCGGTGGTGACGACGCAGCCGTCGACGTGCTGGCCGTGCCGCCGTCACCCGTACAGGCCGTGGAGAACATGATGGTTGCCAGCGTCGCGACGCGAGTCGTCCGGCGCCGATCCACACTGGCCGACCGTAGTGGCGGCTCGCACCGAGGACCCGGACATCGAGAGGCAAAGACGGCTGACGGTGTCGCCGTCGAGGCATCCTGTGGCCCGTGCCGCGTCGTCTCGTGTTGATCCTCGGATCGCTGCTGGCACTCGCCGCGTGTCGCGTCGACGTCGTCGTCGAGCTCGACATCGGTCCCGACGGCAGCGGCGAACTGACCGTCGTCGCCATCGCCGACGCCGAGGTCGTCCAGGCCGCACCGGGGCTCGCCGATGACCTCCGCTTCGACGACGCGCAGGCCGGCGGCTGGGTCGTCGACGGGCCGGCGCCGACGGAGGACGGTGGGCTCACGGCGACGCTGCGCCACGTCGTGACGTCGGCCGACGACGCCACCAATCTGCTTGCCGGGCTCGGGCCACCGTTCGTCGACGTGCGCCTGACCCGTACCGTCGACGGCGACGAGACGACGTCGGCCCTGAGGGGCAGCTTGCAGCTGGCATCGGGATTCGACTCCTTTGCCGACGCCGACCTGCTGGCGGCTGTCGGCGGCACCCCGTATAGCGACGAGATCGCCGCCGCCGGCGCCACGCCGTCTGAGTCGCTGTCGTTCGTGTTCCGCGCCGCGTTGCCCGGTGAGCTCGATGCGACGACGGGTGAGTCCCGCGACGGTGCGTTGCAGTGGGAGGCGCCACTCGACGGCACCATCGAGGATCTGGCGACACGCGCCGTGCAGCGGCCGGCCAGTGGAGGCTCGTGGGCGCGCCCCCTTTCGTGGCTGGCCCTCGTCGCGCTCGTCGTGTGGATCGGCTTCGCCGCTGCACTGCTCATCGCCGTGGTCCGTGCCCGCCGCGCTCGCTCCCGCCGGACCTGACGATCGAACTGCACGTCACCATCGACCCGATCCGGCCGGTTGCGACGTGCAGAACGGCCCGGGTGGCCGGCGAAGCGTGCGATGTCACACCCCTTCGCCACGATGGCCGCAATGACGAGGACGAAATCGATCCACTCCTGCACCGAATGCGGCACACCGCACCCGAAGTGGTCCGGGCAGTGTGCTGGCTGCGCGGCGTGGAACACGCTCGTCGAAGAGATCGGTCCACTGCCCGCCCCGGGTACCGAACGGCCGGCGCCGCTCGCCGAGCTGAGCCTGCTCCACGACGTCGACGCGCTGCTCTCCCAGCCCCGCCCGACCGGCATCGGCGAGCTCGACCGCGTGCTCGACGGTGGGCTCGTCGCCGGGTCGGTGACGCTGCTCGGCGGCGAGCCCGGGATCGGCAAGAGCACGCTGCTGTTGCAGTTGCTCGCCTGGTGGCCGGGCACGACGCTGTACATCTGCGCCGAGGAACGACCCCAGCAGGTCCGTCTCCGGGCCGAGCGTCTGGGCGCCGTCCGCCCGGACCTGTGGTTGGCCGCCGAGACGTCGCTCGACGGCATCTTCGCCGCGATGGACACCACGGCGCCTGAGCTCGTCGTCGTCGACAGCATCCAGACCGTCGCCGACCACCGCCTCGGCGCCGCGCCCGGCTCGGTGACTCAGGTGCGTGAGTGCGCGCAGCGTCTCGTCGTCGAGGCCAAACGGCGCGGTGTGGCCGTCGTCCTCGTCGGCCACGTCACCAAGGACGGTGCGCTGGCCGGCCCGCGCGTGCTCGAGCACGTCGTCGACACCGTGCTCTCGTTCGAGGGTGAGCGCCACCACGC
>JALZMG010000331.1 GCA_030858325.1 Actinomycetota bacterium
GCGATACTGAGGCCGACACCGAGCTCACCGGCACCGAGTTCGTCTTCGATGAACGTCGGCAAGAGCGGCACGAGCATGCCGACGTAGACGAAGAACGCCGCCGTCGCCGCCGTCACGGCGATAAACGGCTTCGTCACGAGGCGGGTGCGCGGCACGTCGAACATCTTGCAGGGTGCAACCATCGAACGTGCGGTCCGATGCCCGCCTGCGACGAACGTCACGCCGGCGTCGAGGCCCGTAGTGCGATTCCTGGCGGCAATCGCCGTCACTTCTGCGGCCGAAACCTCGTGAGAATCCGACCTTTACGGGGAGTCAGCGGCGTTGGACGTCGACGGCGACCGTGAGGTGCTGCTGCGCTGCGGGGCCGATGACGATGCCGCGCGCAGGGGCGACGTCGCCGTAGTCGCGGCCCCAGGCGACGGTGACGTGGCGGTGCGTCGGCAGGCGGTCGTTCGTAGGATCGAAGTCGATCCACCCCTCGTCGGGTACCCACACCGAGCACCACGCGTGCGACGCGTCGGCGCCCACGAGTCGCGGCCGGCCGGGCGGCGGATCGGTCTCCATGTAGCCGCTGACGTAACGGGCGGCCAGGCCGAGCGTGCGCAACGCGCCGGCGGCGAGGTGGGCGAAGTCCTGGCACACGCCGCGCCGGCCTTTGAGCACGGTGGACAACGGGGTCGACACGTCCGTGAACGACGAGTCGTACTCGAACGTCGTGTAGATGTGGTGGCACAGGTCGCCGGCTCCATCGACGACGGGCCGCCCCGGCGGGAAGGACTGCTCGGCCAGGTCGCGCAGCGCCTCACCGTGGAGGTCGAGCGAGACGTACGGCGAGCTGCCGGCGAGCGGTCGCACCCTCAACGCATCGCCACCACGCAGCGCATCCACGGCGGCCGCAGTGTCCTCCCAACTCGGCCCCGGTCCGGTGACCGTGCCCGGCTCGACCACGACGTCGCTCTCGGCTGTCAACGTCAGCGTCTCGTGGCGATGGTGGATGCCGACCTGCAGGACGCGGTTGCCGAACATGTCGATGTGCTCGGCGCGCTGGTCGGGTTCCGGCGCGATGTCGACCTCCGCCCGCTCGACGACCTGCAGCGGTGTCGGGCGCGGCAGCAAGTAGGCCAGCGTGTAGCCGTCCATCATCGGCTTCGAGTACTCGTAGGTCGTGCGGTGCGACACGCGGTAGCGCCTCGGCGTCGCCGTCTCAACAGTGGCCGGCGCGCCCATGGTCATGCGGTCACCACCGCGCGCACGACGACCGGATTGACGGGAGTCGCGAACCACGTCGTCACGACGAGGCGGGCGAACTCGAGCACGGCCTCGTGCGCGACGGCGACCGACGCCGGCGGTCGGGCCACCTCGACTGCGCCCGCCAGGTCGACGGCAGCGGCGCGGCCGTCCTCCCACCCGATGGCCCCGGCGTGTTCGGCGATGCGGGCGACGCAGGCGGCGAACGAGCGCGGATTGTCCACATCGTCGAGCAGCAGATCGACGGCGGCATCCAGTTCGACGTCGCTGCGATGGTGGCGGCGGTAGGCGACGAGGCTCTCGTTGGCCGCGAGCACCACGTCGAGCGCCGAGCGGGCGACCATGTCGTCAACGGCCACCGCCTCGTCGGGCCGACCGAGACAGGCGTCGACGAGCCCGAGCACGACGAGGGCCCGCTCGAGCCGCCGGCCGAGATCGCCGAAGCGCCAGGCCGGGCCGCGCACCGTGCTCTCGGCCCACAGGCCGGCCAGCGCCGCCAGCTCCCCCAACGCGTCGTCCAGTGCATCGATCGGCGCGCCACCGTCGTCGAACGTCCGGCGCAGCGCGGTGAGGTTGCCGAGGATGCGGTTCGTCGCCCCCGGCAGGTACTCCCCGACGGTGGCCATCTCGGCGACGAGCGCGTCGAGCTGCACACCGACGGCGCGCGTGGCCTCACGCAACTCGTCGTCCAGCGTGGCGATCGGCCGGCTGGTGATCGACTCGACGTCGAGGCGTTCCTCGCGCACGACGCGCACGACGAGCGCCATCCGGCGCGCCCAGCGCCCGCCGTCGGACGCCACGAGGAGCGGGTCCTGTTGGCGGCGGGCGGCGACGACCCTGGCCGTGCGGGCGATGGCCTCGGCCCGCTCGGCGGCTCGGCCCACCCAGAACAGGGCGTCGGCTGCCCTCGTCGGCACTGACGAGGTCAGGTCGACCTGCGGCAGCGGGGGCGCAACGACGACG
>JALZMG010000187.1 GCA_030858325.1 Actinomycetota bacterium
GCAGAGAGGCCTGGAAAACAGGCGTGCGACGTACAGCACCGGTTCGAGGGCGCCCGGCTCATGATGCGGGGTCTGCCGCCTGTCGGGACGTGGCCTTGCCGCGGCGTTTGGCCTGCTCGGTGCGAAAGCTGGTCACATCAAACTCCAGCAGCACCGAGTGATGCACCAGGCGATCAATCGCCGCGGCCGTGGCCATCTGGTCGCGGAAGATCCGGTCCCAGTGCGCGAAGATCAGATTGCTCGTGATGAAGACGGAGCGGCGCTCGTACCGTTCCGCCAGGAGCGTGAAGAGAATCTCGGCTTCCTCGGGACTCTGCTGGATGTAACCGACGTCGTCGAGGATCAGCACCGCGAACTGATCGAGTTTGCGTAAGGCGCGCGGCAGATCGAGATCCCGCTTCGCCGCCAACAACTCCTGCACGAGGCTATAGGTCGGCATGAACAGGACGGCGTGGCCGCGCTCGACGAGCGCGTGGCCCACCGCGCACATCGCATGGCTCTTGCCGACGCCGGGCAGACCGAACGCCAAGACATTGGTGGCGTCGTCCAGGAAGTCGCCGTCGGCGAGATCGTGAAGTCGGCGCACCAGCGCCGGTGGCAAGCGGCCTTCATCGAGGGTGTCGAAGGTTTTCCCTGGGGGGAGCTTCGAGGCCCGACGCAGGCGTGTGATGCGGCGCTCGTGGCGCTCCTGGGCTTCGAGCGCCAAGACGTCGAGCAGGAGCGGGAGCGCCGGCTGCTGCTCCGCCTGGACAAACCGGGAGACCATCTCGCGCGCGGCGGTCGTGAGCGCAAACCCGGTGAGGAGCGCCGTGATCTGATCGCCGACCGTGGGCGTCGTGGCGGCGCGGCTCATGCCTCCGCTCCCGCGCGGAGCGCATCATAGACGGAGAGGTCCGGCGCCGGAATGTGGATCACCGGCACCGTCAGCACCGGCGGCGCCACGTGCGCTTGCACCGTGATGTAGTCGAAGGCGCCGACTTGATCGAGCACGGCCCCGAGGACCTCCGCCACCCGCGCCTCTCCGGCCGTCGCGGCCAGCTGCAGGATCCGCAGGTACTCGACGTCGGCGCGCTCGCCATGCGTGCGGACCAACGCGTCGTACGCGCGCCGGAAGAGGATCGACGGATACAAGTCCTCACGATACCGGTAGCGCGCAAAGGCGCCGGGCTTGCGTACCAGCCAGCCGATCACATGGCGGTAGTCGATGCGGTGCGCGTCTTCTTTCCGCAGCCGCGGCATCGTCTGGACCACGTGGTCGCGGTAGCGGACCTCGACCACATTCGCGTGCACACGGGCTTCGACCGTGTGCCCCATCAACTGCGCGGGAACCGAGTACGTGCGATGCGCGACGCGAATCGTACTCCATCGCCGCACGACCGGGTAATAGATCGTGTAGCTGGGAATCGCGGCCGACGGCAAGGCGCGCAGCGCCGGACGCTCCTCGGCCAAGCGCGCCATCGCCGGCCGATTGCGCCAGTAGGCGACGACCTCGTGGACGAACGCCTCATATGCGGCGATGTCGTCGAACGCCGCATGCCCGCGCACGAGCAGCGCCTGCGCGACCAGCGACTTGAGGCGTCGATGCGCTTGCTCGACGACACCGTTTTCATGCGCCCGCCCGGGCGTGATCCGAGTCGAGCGCATCCCGTAGTGCTCGAGCACGGCCCGAAAGCGCGGCGTCAGATCGCGGCCACTACTGGCTTTCAGCTCGTGGGTCGCCGCCGACAGATTGTCGCTGCGCAGGATGCCGGGTACCCCGCCGAGCGCCCACAGCGCGCCTTGCACGCTGGCGACGAGCGCCTCAAACGTCTCGCCGAACACCACCGCCACCCACGTCCAGTGACTGAAGCTGAGCACGAACTCAAAGAGCAGGTGCGGGAAGGGGTCGCCGGCGATCGTCACGCCCAGATCGTCGCCATGGGTGAAATCGATCGCCGCCTCGCGCCCAGGCACGGCGACCTGCTGGAAAAACACCTCGGGCTCGACGCCGTGCTGCGCCCGCCAATCGCGAAAGCGGCGTTGGAGCGTCCGGGCCTGCCCCGCGTGAAATTGCTCGGGGTAGCGCGTCCGCAACACCTCCAACACCCACTTCGCTTCGAGCACGCCCTTGGCGTCGCTCCGCAACAGGGGCTCCACGTCCGTGGGCCACACCGCCGCAAAGGGATCCGGCCGCGTCCGCCAATCGCGGGCCTGTTTCGTCGCCGACGGGACGGGACCCGTGTCCCACTCCCGGGCCGTCCGCAGACTCATACTACTGGCG
>JALZMG010000192.1 GCA_030858325.1 Actinomycetota bacterium
GGGATCGTGCCGCCGGACGTGACGGCCAGGCGCTTGGAGCCGTCACGCGCGCGCACGGTGTCGTTGACGCGGTTCCACACGAGGCGCGGCCGCAGCTCGGAGAACTCCTCGCTCGGGTAGCGCCCGGCGAGCAGATCGAGCGTGTTCGCCAGCTGCTCGTCGGACAGCTCGGCGAAGTTGGCCGTGCGTCGCACGAGTGCGGCGACGTCAGCCACCGCCATCTCGCCACGCGCTGCGGTATGGGCGACGATCTGCTGCGCCAGCACGTCGAGCGGGTTGCGCAGGTACCGCGTGGACTCGATGTCGCCGTCGATCATGCGGCGCACGACGACGGCCGCCTCCAGCAGGTCGCCGCGATGCTTCGGATAGATCGAGCCACGGCTGGGCTCGCCGACCTGGTGGCCGGCACGGCCGATGCGCTGCAGCCCACGACTGACGGCACCGGGCGACTCGACCTGGATGACGAGGTCGACGGCGCCCATGTCGATGCCCAGCTCGAGGCTGCTCGTGGCCACGATCGCCCGCAGCGTGCCCCGCTTCAGCTGATCCTCGACGATGACCCGCTGCTCCCGAGCGAGCGAGCCATGGTGGGCCTTGACGAGGTCCTCACCGTGCGTGCCGGTCCCGTCATCGACGCCGAGGCCGCGCTCGTCGGCCAGCTCGTTGAGCTTGGCCGCCAGCCGCTCGGCCTGGCGCCGGGCGTTGCAGAAGATGATCGTCGAACGGTGCGCCAGCACCTGGTCGAGGATGCGCGGGTAGATGCTCGGCCAGATACTCACACGGGGGGCGGCGCCCCCGCCGCCTGCGGCCGATCCGGTGACGCCGTCGAGCGACGCCGCCGGTGCCCCCGCAGCCAGGTCGCCCATGTCCTCGACGGGGATGACGACTTCGACTTCCAGCGGCTTGCGGATGCCGGCGTCGACGATCGTCACCGGCCGCGCCTCGCCAGGCGCGGCATAACCGCCGAGGAAGCGAGCGACCTCCTCCAGCGGACGTTGCGTGGCCGACAGCCCGATGCGCTGCGGTGAGCGCCGTGTGATCTCTTCCAGCCGCTCCAGCGACAGGGCCAGGTGGGCGCCGCGCTTGGTCGGAGCGAGAGCGTGGATCTCATCGACGATGACGGTCTCCACGCCGGTCAACGTCTCCGCCGCCGACGACGTGAGCATCAGATACAGGCTCTCGGGCGTCGTGATCAGGAGATCGGGCGGGCGGCGGATCAGCTTCTGGCGATCGCGCGACGCCGTGTCGCCGGTGCGCATGGCGACCTCGGGGATGGGCACGACTTCGCCCAGCCGTTCGGCGGCGAGCGCGATGCCGGCGAGCGGCGAGCGGAGGTTCTTTTCGACGTCGAAGGCGAGCGCGCGCAGCGGCGAGATGTACAGCACGCGGGTCCGCCGCGTGCGATCGTCGGTCGGCGCGTGGCCGACCAGTGCGTCGATGGAGGAGAGGAACGCGGCCAACGTCTTGCCGCTCCCGGTCGGGGCGCAGATGAGCGTGTGGTCACCGGCGACGATCGGCGGCCACCCCTGGATCTGGGCGCCTGTCGGCGCGGGAAAGGACGCGCTGAACCACGCCCGCACGGCAGGCGAGAACGCCGCGAGCACCGGGTGATCAGCGATCCGTTCAGGGTACCGAGGGGGTGTGACACCGCCCGTCGAGGCCGGACGCCAGTCTCCTACGCCGGTTGGTCGAGGGAGCTGGGGCCGATGGCGTTGGCGCGCAGCGCGCCGGCTTCGTCACGGCGGGCCTCGATACGGCCGTCGACGACCCGGACGTCGTAGCTCGGCTGGGGCATCGACGCCGGACCCCTGCGGACGGCGCCCGTGGCCAGGTCAAACGCGCTGTCGTGCCACGGGCAGACGATGCAGCCGCGCTCGACCTGACCCTCGTGCAACGGTCCGCCACGATGCGTGCAGCGGTCCTCGAGCACGACGACGTCGTCGCCGCGGCGGTGCACGAGCAGCACAACGTCGTCGGTGGCCACGGCCGTCGGCTGATGCTCAGGCACCTCTGCGAGCCGGGCGATCGTGGTCCAGTCCGACGGCCCGGCCGCGAACGCAGTGGTGTTCACGCCGACGCCCCTGCGGTAGGTCAGGTGGCCTCCGAGGAACCCAGCGATGCTGGCCGACGCCAAGGCGGCCAGCGAGATCAGCCGGCCGACACCGTCGGCATCTTTGCGACGCGCCAGCCAGGAGG
>JALZMG010000236.1 GCA_030858325.1 Actinomycetota bacterium
TGATCTCGTGGAACACCATCCGCTTGACCGGGACTTTCGGCTTCAGCTGCTCGAGCAGGTGCCAGCTGATGGCCTCACCCTCGCGGTCCTCGTCCGTCGCCAGGTACAGCTCGCTGGCGTCCTTCAGCGCCGCCTTCAGCTCCTTGACGACCTGGCGGCCGCGCTCGGTCAGCTCGTAGGTCGGCTTGAAGCCGTTGTCGACGTCGACGGCCAGTCCCTTCGACGGCAGGTCGGCGACGTGGCCGACCGAGGCGCGCACGTCGTAGGCGTTGCCGAGGAACTTGGAGATGGTCTTCGCCTTCGCAGGGGACTCGACGACGACCAGCGGCTTGGCCATAGGGCCCTCTCGCTACGGGAACCGGGTGCTCGGTGTCAAGGCAGGATGGCGGGAGCCGGTCGAATTCCCTCGTTCTGCACGACGCAACCGGCCAGATCGGGCTGGTAGCGACGTGCAGAACGGTCGGTCAGGTGCCGCCGACCGGTTCGGGCTGGCGCTCGGGCTCCGCTTCCGGCTCCAGCTCGGAGGCGGGGACCGGGGCGATGTGGTGCTGGCCTTCGACGTTGATCCGGGGCAGGATGCGGTCGAGCCACTTCGGGATCCACCAGTTGCGGTCGCCGAGCAGTTCCATCGTCGCCGGAACGAGGACCATGCGCACGATCGTCGCGTCGAGCAGCACGGCGATGGCCAGGCCGAGCCCGAACAGCTTCAGCTGGCGGTCGTCGCCGAGCGCGAACGCGGCGAACACGCAGAACATGATCAGCGCGGCGGCGGTGATGACCCTCGCCGTGGCAGCCAGGCCGTCGGCGACGGCGACAGCGTTGTCCTTCGTGCGGTCGTACTCCTCCTTGATCCGCGAGAGCAGGAAGACCTCGTAGTCCATCGACAGGCCGAGCACGATGGCGAACAGGAACATCGGGACCCACGCCTCGATCGGTCCGGCGCGGTCGACGCCGATCAGGCTCATCCCCCAGCCCCACTGGAAGATGGCGACGAGGATGCCGTAGGCCGCGCCGATCGACAGCAGGTTCATGACGACGGCCTTGAGCGGCACGAGGATGCTGCGGAACACGGCCATCAAGAGGAGGAAGCTGAGCAGCAGCACGACGCCGATGAGCAGCGGCATCTTGCTCGCCATGTAGCTGGCGAAGTCGGTGGAGCCGGCCGTGATGCCGCCGACCTTGGCGTCCACGCCCGAGGCGGGGATCATGTCGTCGCGCAGCCGGTTGACGAGCTCGGTCGTCTCGGCGTCTTGGGGTGCACTGGTAGGTTCGACGCGGATGACCTGCAGGGGGCCGGGCTGGAACGCCTCGGCCGGTGCGGCGACGACACGAGCCACGCCCTCGGTGCCACCGAGGTCGTCGACGAAGCCGGTGAACGTGTCGACGTCCTGCGCCGCCGTGCCCTCCACCACGACGATCAGCGGGCCGTTGCTGCCGGGGCCGAAGCCGTCCGCCAGCATGTCGTAGGCGCGTCGCACCGTCTTGTCCTCTGGCAGGTTGCCGTAGTCTCCGAACCCCAGGCGGATGGAAAAGAGCGGGAGGGCGAGCAGGACCAGCAGCCCGACTGCCCCGACCGCGCTCGGCCACGGGCGATGTTGGATGAAGCGGCTCCAGCGGTACCAGAAGCGCTGCTCCTTCGGGCGCTCCGCCCGGTGTGGCACGAGCGTGCGCAGCGACTTGACGACGATGCTGAGCAACATCACACCGATGGCCGCCGCCGCAGCGCCGCCGATCAGCCCCCACTGCCCGCTCACGGCGGCGACGAACGCGCCGACGATGAACAGTCCGACGGCGATCAGGGCCGCCCGTGTCGTGTGGTCGATGCGCGTGCCCACGAGGCCGAGCAGCGCCGGCAGCAACGTCAGGGATCCGAGCACCATCATCACGACGCCGGCGACGGAGGCCACGGCCATGCCCTGTACGAAGTCGAGCCCGATGAGGAACAGGCCCATCAGGGAGATGACGACGGTCATCCCGGCGAACAGCACGGCCCGCCCACTCGTGTCCATCGCCTCGACCACGGCGTCCTCGACGCGCAGGCCGAGCTTGAGGCCCTCCCGGTATCTCGTGACGATGAACAGCGCGTAGTCGATGCCGACGCCGAGGCCGATCATGGCCACCATCGACGTGGCGAAGTCCGGGATCTCGACGATGTGGCTGCCCAGCGAGACGAATGCGAAGGCGACACCGAGCCCGAGCAGGGCGATGCCGATCGGCAACCCCATCGCCAGTACCGACCCGAACGCGATGATCAAGATGATGACGGCGGCGATGAGGCCGAAGATCTCGCTCTCCGGCATCTCGAACTCGCCGAAGAGATCCCCGCCGTACTCGATCGTCAGACCATCGATCGCCCCTTGCTCGTTGCCGAAGTCCTCGATCGTCGAGCCGAGTTCCTGCACCTCGGTGAAGCCGATGTCGGCCACGTCGAGCTGGGCGAAGGCGATGGTGCCGGATTCACTGATCTGCTGCGCGTTGTCGTACGGGCTGGTCAGCGTGATGTCGCCCTGGGCGACGGCAAAGTCGAAGATCTCCGTCATCCGCTCTTGCACGGCCGGATCGTCGACGCCGCCTTGTGCATCGAACACGATCTGCGCCGAGAAGGTCTGGTTCGGGTCGCCGGCAAGCAGCGTGTCGAGCACGTCCTGGGACTCGCTGTCGGGCAGCGTGAAGCTGGTCTTGTAGTCGGGGCCGACGGCGCCGGCGACGGCGTTGGCGACGATCAACAGCGCCACCCAGGCGCCGATGACGATCCAGCGGTGGCGGACGCAGTTGCGAGCGAGACGGGCAAGCATGTCCGAAACGCTACGCCGGCGTGTCGCTGCGAGTCACGGGGGTTTCCCCCCCAATTGAGGGACATCCGTCACAGGAACGCTGGGACGCACAGCGCGTCCGTGGAACTGCTGACGGCCCACATCGTCAACGTCAGTACGGTCGCCGGCGATGATCGACGACCGCGCCGCGCTCGGCTGGGACGCCGAGTTCGGTCGCGCCTGGGCTGAACTCGGTGCGCCCGGAGAGCCGGGGCGGGTGTCGCGCCTCGACCGGGGTTGGAGCACGGTGCTGCGCACCGCCGACCCGGTCGCGCCGAGCGCGACAACGCGCGTCCGCAACATCGGCGCAGATGTCGCCGTCGGCGACTGGGTCGTCGCCTCCGGCGACGGTGAGCGCGTCGAGCACGTCCTGCCCCGCCGCTCGGCGTTCGTGCGGCGGGCCTCGTTCGAGGGTGCCCGAGGCCGGCCGGACACGTTGGCGGCCAACATCGACATCGTGTTCCTCACCCACTCCTGCGCCGTCGCCCCGAACCCTCGCCGCCTGGAGCGCGAGCTGGTCCTCGCCTTCGACAGCGGCGCCGACCCGGTCGTCGTGATGACCAAGTCCGATCTCGTCGCCGATGTCGAGCCGGCACGTCGCGAGTT
>JALZMG010000246.1 GCA_030858325.1 Actinomycetota bacterium
GCGACGTGGTCGGTGCCTGCGGCCGGACTCACGCGCTCGCCGAGGAGCACGAGCGGCAGCGCGCCGTCGCGGGTGCTGATGGCCCGGTCGTCGAGGCCGAGCGGGCTCATGATCACCCCGTCGAGCAGACGGGGGCGGGACGCGTCGATCACCCAGCGCTCGCGGCCGGGGTCGCCCCCCGTCGGGTCGACCAGCACGGTCCAGCCGCGGGCGCGCGCCGCCGACACGACGCACTGGGCGACCTCGGCGAAGTACGGTTCGCTCAGCGCCGGGACGGCCAGGGCGACGATGCCCGTGCGTCCGGTGCGCAGGCTGCGCGCCGACAGGTTCGGGTGGTAGTCGAGCTCGGCGATCGCCTGCTCGACGCGGGCGCGCATGCGCGGCGACACTCCCACGTAGCCGTTGACGACGTTCGAGACGGTTTTCACCGACACGCCCGCCGCTGCGGCGACGTGCTTCAGGGTGGCGGCCACCTGCTCCCCTCTCAGTGGTCGGTCTCGGGTGTCGGCACGGGTTGTGGTCCTTCGGTCGGCCCGTCGAGCTCGATCGTGCCGTCTCGCTCGACGATCCGGTCGAGCCACATCGACCGCTGCCCGCCGTCCTCGTATCCGACTGCGGCGGGATCCCAGGCGTGGTACGCCATCCAGAGCTCGCCGCCGAGCTCGATTGTCGTCTGGCCGCCGGGGCCGGCGGCGTCGCCGCGACTGCTGACCCACGCGACCGCCGACCGGTCGGCGTAGGGACCAGTGACCGACGTCGCCGTCGCGTAGCCGATGGCATAGTCGGCCGACCAGTAGCCGTTCGCCGAGTAGAACATCACGTACTCGTCGTCGATGCGCACGACCGAGGGCGCTTCCACGATGTCGCCCTGCCACGGGTGCCGCTGCCGGAGCCCGGTGTCGATCGCGACGCCGATGACGCCCCGGCCATCCGGGGCGAGTGGCTGCACCCAGATCCGGGTGTCGACGCCGATCGCGTTGCCGTCGTTCTTCCAGAACAGGTACGAGCTGCCGTCGCCGTCGACGAACACGTGCGGGTCGATCGACCCTCCGAGCTCGTGCTGACAGAGGAACGGCTCGGACGACGGGTCCTCGAACGGTCCGGCCGGCGTCGACGCGGTTGCGATCGACAGGCACTGGTGGCCGCTCGCGCTGTCGCGGGCGACGTAGTACATGCGCCACTCCTGGCCGTCGAACACGACGTCGGGTGCCCACGTCAGGCCGACCTGCAACGGCTGCCACGACGGCCGCTCGGGGAGCGCGTCGGCAACCGCGGCCCACGTGACGAGGTCGGTCGAGCTCGTCACCTGGATCGAGCTGGTCGCGGGGTCGCCCGTCGCGTAGGCCCAGTACGTGCCGTCGGGAGCGACGACGAGCTCGGGGTCGGGGAAGTCGGCGTCGATCACCGGGTTGGTGTACGTCTCCGCCGACGGCCCCCGGGACGACGATTTCCACAAGCATCGTGACTCAGATCTGCAACCAAACGCTTGTGGAAAACTTGGTGCGGAGCTCGGGGCGACCGTGGTGACGTCGCTCACCGCCCGCGCTTCGTGGGTCGCCGGGATCACCGCCATCGCCGCCAGGGTGGCGACCGACCACATAAGCGACGACGGCATCGCCCCATCATCCCCCATCGTTACATCGTTGTACAGCCCGTGACCTCGCTCGACGCGCCGCGGCCCTGCTCATCCGCCGGCGCGCAGACCGTCGATGTGGTGTGTCTGGCGGAGCGGCTCGAGTTCGTCGACGAGCGTGCAGCCCAGGTGCGCCCGGACGTCGCCGGGCAGTTCGTCGTGGTAGCCGCGGGTCATCAAGAGACGATGCATGTTGCTCGGCGCGATCTCGGCGGCGATGACGCCGAGGATGAGCACCGGGCGCGGCCGGGCGCCGTGGTGTGCGGTGCCGCGGTGCACGGCGAGCCCGCTGCGTGCCGAGACGATGCCACGTCGGGGCAACGCGCGCCGGGCCAGCAGACCGTACCGGTCGGCGGCGTCCGCGGGCGCCGGGAACATGCCCTCGGCGAAGTCGTCGCCGCTGTCCCAGTGGGTGCCCGGGGCGATCTCGAACGGCGCCAGGTCCGGTGTGACGTCGACGGTGTTCACGTTGAACGCGAGCGAGCTGATCCGCCGTTCGGCGCGGGTTTCGGGAGGCATCGGGAAGTCGCGGTGCCACGGCTGGTCGGCGGCGCCGGGAAACGGAATGTCGAACCCAAGCTCGATGATCCGATAGTTGGGCCCAAGCACCGCTTCGCTAACCGCGACGAACCACGGATGCGTGACGATATCGACGAAGCCACTGATCCGCTCGGGATGGACCTCGACATAGAAGCGCTGGGGCCCGCGCGGAAGCGCACCGCCTTCGACCGACTGCGCCTCGCCAAACAGGGTCTCGATATCCTGACGCAGCTGGTCGGCCCATTCGGGCGCGAAGGCGCCCTTCAGCGCAGTGATGCCCTCGCCGTAAAGCTTGCCCAAAATGTCGCTTGGCTCGAACAATGCTCGATCGGCGGAGGGGGCAAGCGCGGTCATCGTAAC